>JAUQXD010000437.1 GCA_030834835.1 Thermoflexales bacterium
TCATGCGGATCGATGCGCAAGTCGCGCGCGTAGCCTTCGCTGAGGCCGCGGCTGGCTCGCACGCGCAGCACTTGCTCGCGCTGATCGAGCGCCACCAGCGCGCACTTGTCCACGTTCATCAGCCGCCGCACCTGATCGAGACTGGCGTTGATGACGCGATCGGCGTCGAGGCTCGACGAAGTAGCCGTGCTCGTTTCCAGCAGTGTGGCCAGCTCGGTGAAGCGCTGCTCGATGTCAGCTTCCATGCGTTTGAGCGCGCGCGTCAGGTGCCCCATTTGATCGGCCCGCGCCAGCAAATGAGCGAGATCGGGCGCGGCGGGTTCGCGCGGCGCGATCGGTTCGTCACGCTGACCGATCGCGCGGCCGAATATCGCCAGCCGCTCCAGCGGCTCGATCACGCGGCGCGACAACATCATCCAGAAAAACAGGCCGCCGATCACGAACACGCCCAGCGCAATCAACAGCCCGGTGTGCAGGGCGCGCGGCGACGCAAACGCCACCTCGGTTGCGCGTTGGACGGCCACGATCCAATCGGCAGCGGGAATCGCCACATAGGAATACAGCCACTCGCGCCGATCGATATCCAACGCGGTGAGGCTGGCCGGTAGATCGCCGCGCGAGTTTCGCAATTGGGGCAGGGCGGCGTAAGCGTCGGTGAGCAGCTGTGTTCGATCGGGGTGCGCGATGAGCTGGCCGCTGGCATCGACAATGCTGATAATCAAATTGGTGCGCTGTGTGGGATCGGCGTTGACGACTTCGCGCAGCGTGGTGCTGAGCTGTTCGAGCGCGAGGTTGGTGGCGATCACGCCGACGAATTCGCCGCGATCATTCAGCACGCGATGGGCGATGGTGGCGACGGGTTCGCCCGTGGTGGGTGAAATACGCCCGATCGAGACGACCGGGCCATCGGACGCGCGCGCGTCGATGAAGTACTGGCGGAACGAGAAGTCCTGGCCGACGGTGCTGCCCGGCCCGATCGGCGCGTGATAGACCATGCGGCCGTTGGCATCCAGAAAATAGAAGAGACTCACATCGCGGCGCGCGGCCAGAGCCGCATCGAATAACGTGGCAAATTGATCGGGGTTGCCAGACCGCACCTCAGGCAAATGAGCGAAGTTATCGACGGCGGCCAGGGCTTGCTGCAAGAAGGCGTCGGTTTCCAGCGCGATCGATCGGCCCAGCGCCAGATCGGCGGCGCGCACGTCGCGCTCCAACTGCGTGCTGGCCGTCGCATCGAAGATCAACGCCGCCACGACGACGGGCAGCACGAAGACCAGATACAGCGCCAGCAGCTGTAAACCCAGATCGCGTCGCCAGAAGGATAATCGGGACATGGACGTGCTGACCAGGCCTCCTTACCTGAATTATACTCAAAGACGGTCGGGATATGACGGTGATATCTCAACTGCGGATCGCTCAGCCAGTCTGAAAGCGATAGCCGTGGCCGCGATCGTTGTGGATGTAACGGGAATGTTCGGGGGCGGGTTCGATCTTCTGGCGTAGGTGCCAGGCGTTGCGGCGCACCTGGCCGATCTCATCGGCAGACTGCGATCCCCACTCCTCGCGGACCAGCTCGTCCAGCGAGATGACTTCCCTGGACGCCCGCATGAGACTGGCTCCAGCCTGGCTAGCCTTTCCCGGATTGCATCTGTCGGATCGTGCTGACGCTGGAAATGGTCGAAACGAGATAAGGCACGCATACGGTCAAAGCCATCTTCAATATGCGGTCCTGATCGATCTGGCCGCGCAGGATGGCATCGCCGTGATTGATGGTGATCAGAATAGTCCCGACGATCGGGACTGAGGCGAACGCGCGCCGCACGACGGATCGCGATCGACAGAGTTGCAGCCACTCGGCCATAGGCACTCACTCCACTGGATTGACCTGCCATCGTCTTCGATCATCAAGCGATCGACCTTGATCATCTGCTGGGAGGTCAAAGCCGGAATGTTCACGCGCATTCGCTTCGGGGCCCGGCCAGACAGGTGAATTGCAGCACCGTCAGTCCGGCAATTCACCCGTGCGCACCCGGCGCGCGTATAAGAAACTGGCGTCGGAGATTGGCGTGGATGCTTTGCCACTTGAAGATCAATTACACCGCTGAATTGGACCGTCAGGCCCAGTCGGCTTATCCGAGAAACACTCGCTGTATTTCCTGACCGAACCTAACTCGCAGGATTTCAAATCTGGCCCGATGTGGATCTGGTGGGGTCTACAACTCTCCCCGAAACGCATGGCCGGAGGAGCACCGCCCTGGCCTGTGAGCGCCTTGAGTTTCGGTTGCGTGGTAGGTTGCGCTGCACAGAGGGAACCCGCAAGGACACTCGAAGATCAAAAAGCGGGCGACTTTACCTGCCAGTCACCCGCCCATGATGATCACATTGTGAGATTGCGTCAACCCTGCTTCGCGCCACATTCCGGGCAGAATTTTGGGCTGCCTTCCATTTTCGCGCCACACTCCGTGCAGAATTTCTCGCGCTTGATGGGCTGGCCGCACTCACCGCAGAATTTGGCGTTGGCGGCGATGCTGGCACCGCAGTTGGGGCACGCGCCGACGACGGTCTTGTCGAACTTCTCTTTGGTCACATAGGTAGATTCTTGCGCCACCTGCCGCGCTTGCTGAACGGCTGCCTCGGTCTGCGCAGCGGAATACTCGGCTTCCAGATCAGGCGCGCATTCCAGACACAGGCCGCGTTGCGGATTCCAACAGGTATCATCGACCCATCTGGCACAGCGCTTACACTGCTTGAAAAAGCCTTTGACTTCTTCAACCGCCTTCTGGAATTCTTGATCGTGCTGCTTCTCCCACGAAGCCGAGTGAATCTTCTGGCTGGCATTGGCGGCGCTGCCAAACAAGCCGCCCAGCAGGCCGCTGGCGACATCGAGGGCGTCGGTCAAGGCGCCGCTGGCCGAGCCGTGAAAGGTGCTTTGATAGCCGCTGCCGCAGCGATCACAGAAGAACTCAAATTGAAAACCGCGATCGGTGCTGAGGTCGTTATGATTGCGAGTGAATTTGATCAGCGCCATCTTGAAGCCTCTTTGAGACTGAAAATGACCGGCGAGGTGGCCGGATTATAGATGAGTCGCCGAGAATTGTCCATCATTCGGCCATGTCAGATGGAGGCCCGCACCGCGCAGCATCGAAGATCAATCGGGTTGGATGGCAGGCCGCAGGCGTTTCGCCATATCCCGCAATTGACCGAAGCTGATGGGTTTGATCAGCACCAGATCGGCCTGTTCGGCCAGGGCGTCGCCTTTGACCGGATCGGCCGTGGCGACGATGATGCGAGTCCGGGCCAATCGGCTGTCAGCCCGAATCTGGTTCAAGATTTGCTCGCCACCGACGTGGGGCAAATGCAGATCCAAGACCACTACCGCCGGCACGATCGAGGCCAGGCGAGCCAGGGCTTGCTCCCCGTCTTGAATGGATTCGACTTCGAAGTCCGCGTTCTGCACGGCTTCGGTGAAAATATTGGCCAGGTCAATGTCGTCTTCGATGATCAGTGCCAGTGGATTGCTCACGCCGCTTTCTCCTGTGCCGGTCTTAAGGGAAGTACCACGGTGAAAGTGCTGCCTTGCCCGACCTGGCTTTGAAGTTTAATTTCACCGCCCATCAATCCCACCAACTGCTTGACAATCGACAACCCCAGCCCGACGCCGGCCTGTTCGCGCGTAACCGAGCTATCCACCTGATGAAACCAGTCAAACACGTGCGCCTGCTCGTCCAGCGGAATACCCCGGCCCGTGTCGGCCACTTCCATCACCCAGTGAGCGGCATCGGGGCGCGCGAGCCGGACACTGATCGTCCCGTGATCGGTGAACTTGATCGCATTGCTTACCAGGTTGATCAGGATTTGACCCAACCGGCGTGGATCGCCTTCCAGCGTATCAGGCAGGTCGGCCGCTATCTTTGTCGTCACTTCAAGGCCCCTGGTTCTGGCCATGTCGGCCACGACGGCGCTCGCGTCGTCGAGCAATTTCGCCACAGAAAATTCAACCTGCCGCAGGGAGAGTTGGCCCGCTTCCAACTGCGTGCGATCGAGCAAATCATTCACCAGGCCGAGCAGACGCTGCGTATTGGTCAACAGGCGCTCGACGAGGTTGGCCTGCTTATCTGTCAGGGGGCCATACACCCGCTCTCGCAAAATTTCGCTGTAACCCAGAATGGCGTTGATCGGCGTGCGCAGTTCGTGCGAGACCATTGACACGAAGATGCTCTTCATGCGATCCAGTTCGGCTTCGCGGGTGACGTCGCGGAAGACACCCACCACGCCACGTTGACGCCCGCTGTTGATATGAACCGGCGCGAAATTGGCGGACAGGGTCTTTTTGGCCCAGTGCAGGGTAAACGCGACAGTGTGATCCAGCGCGTCGCCCAGCCGGGCCAGGATAGCCGCCCGTTCAGCTGCATCGACCCTGTCGCCCGTCAGATCCAGCGGATTATGGCCGAGAAGCTGTTGGGCCGGGAGATCCAACAGGCGCGAAATCGCCGGGTTAGCGACGACGGCCTGGCCCTGATCGTCAAACACGATCACGCCGTCAGCGATGCTTTCCAGAATGGCCTGATTCTTGCCCGATTCAGCCTGCACCTGAATCAACGCCTCGGCCAGGTCCTTGGTTCGTTCAGCTACGCGCCGATCCAGATCGCGGTTAATGGCCTGGAGTTCAGCCAGCGCGTTTTCCAGGCTGCGCGCCGCCAGCCAGCCGACCAGCGCGATCAATAAGAACTCGATGATTTCCAGCAGCAACGGCCCGACACTCACGCCGTTGGCCACCGCTAATCCAAACAGGGACAGGCCGACGAGCCCGGCCACAATAAACGAGGCCGCTGGCGCAATCAGTACACTGGCCATGATAATCGGCAATACCAGCGCGACGGTAGAGCGACCGGCGACGACTTGCTGTGGTTCGTCGGAGAGCGTCAGGATGACGATGAGTCCCAGCACAAACAGGATCGCCGCGACGCGCGAGGGGCGGGCGCGATTCAGCCGGTAGAGTCCCAGGATCAGCAGCACACCGACCGTGCCACTGGCCACGATCGAAACGGCGCCCGGGCCAAACTTGCCCTGGAGCATGGCGAGCAGGGCAGCCGCAACCACGGCCGCGATGCCGGCGATCCCGCTGCCGACCAATAACACGTTGAGCAACCGGCCGCGTCGGGCTTGCACCGGATCAGCGTAATCGACGCGCAGCAGGCCATCGAGCCGCTGATTGAATCTGCCTCGGAAGTCGCTCAAGCCTGCCTCCGTCCAAAACCCGTCTTCAATGTGGCTCAGTTTACCACATTAGCGCGCGAATGTTTCATTATACAAAATCAGCGCCGCGAGAATGGCTGCGCGGATCACCGCATACGGGGCAAACAGGACTTTGCCGATGTACAGGCCGGGATAAGCGGCATCCGGCTCGGTGTAGGCGCGCTTCAGATGATCGGCGGCCCGGTGAAGCACATCCACGTTGGCCAGTGGATGCCGGCGGTGAAACTGCAGCAAAGCCGTCAGGGCGTAGGCGGTTTCTTCCGCGGTGCCCTCATTGAAAAAACCCCACGATCCATCGTCGCGCTGCGTGTGCAGCAGCCAGTCGACGGAATGGACCGCCACGTGCGTGGGGGAGAAGTCATCCTGGAGCAGCGTGATCACGGCGTGCGCGGTGGCGTAGTACGGCGAGGCGTGCCATTTGTCGATCCAGTACGTTTCATAGATCCGATTGGTCAACAACGCCACCGTGACCTCGTCGTGAACCTGCTGGCGATCGGGATAGTCGGGCATCAACCGCAGCGCGTCCAGGGCGTGCGCGTTTACGCCCATGCTGGTGTTGCGCTCGTAATCATAGGTCCGAAACAACCGGGTTTTCTTGTCTTCGAAGCGCCGCAGAATCAGCGGATCGAATTCATAGCCGGCTTTGATCAGCAGTTGCGCGCCCACGGACGTGCAGTCGGCGTCGGCGATGCCAAAGGCCGGATCGAGCGCCAGGCCAGCCGGTGTCACGCTGGCCTGCAGATCACGCCACACGTCAGGCCCGGCCAGCTCGGTCACCGGCAGCCCCGAGTAGGATAAATGCAGCATTACCCACGTCAATTCAAAAATATGGAAAGGATACAGGCAGACAGTCTGCGGGCTGGCTGCCTGTACCGTGTCAAGATAAGCCCAGGCGCGCTGATCGTCCGCGTGGAAGGACAAATAGTAAGCGGTGGCCGCGGGGGAACTGCCCAATGAACCATTAGCACTCTGGGCCGTCCGCAGCCGATCGGGATCGGCAGCACGCCCCAGGAATTCCAACGAATGTGCCGCCGTGATCCGCGACGAGTACAGCATCTCAGGCGGAATCAAGCGCAGTTTGGCGGTTTGAATTTCCCCATAGCCGCAGGTATGCCGGGGGACATCCAGCCCCAGCGCCTGCGCCTCTTGCAACAGCGTGGGCAGCAGCAACTCGAAGCCCACCAACTCAAACGGATCGCGCCGCAGCAGATGCAGATGATGCCACAGATACCGCTCAGCGCGTTGAATCGCACCCGGCGTGCGCGGATCGTGCCGATGGTAGTGCAGCGCGATCAGCGCCGAGACTGTGGAGATAATCCGGTGATGGTAATAGACGACGGCGCCGCCCCAACTGCCATCGGCCATTTGATTGTTGAGCAGCCAGTCGAGCAAGGCCGGCCAGCGGGCTTCAGCCGTACCCGATTGATTCAGCCGCGCCAACCAGGCGATGTCGTAGGCGCTGGGGCTCATCTGTTGATTGAGGTTCTGAACGAGTAATTGGGCTTCCAGTTTGTAATCCATTGAAAAGTCCTTCTACCGGCGAATTTGTAAAAACAGTTTTGGTGTTACGGTTAGTCAGGCCAGATCACCTGGGGCAGCGGACACCAGACGTGTTGGTCGATCAACGACCGGCCAACGCCCAGCACGTGCCGGCGATTGACGCGATAGAACTCGGCCAGTGTCTGCCAGTCATCAGATGAAAAACCCGTGTAGTCATCGCTCACCCGTCGGGCGTATAGATGATCGTACAAAATCGAGCGTAGCGCGGGCGCGTCCAGGTAGAGCGACGGACTGACCGTGAAGTACAAATCCTCGTTGCCGGTGGCGATCAGCGGCATATCGAACA
>JAUQXD010000438.1 GCA_030834835.1 Thermoflexales bacterium
GAGAGACGGCACACTGGCGCCTTGCGTTCGCAGATCGAGCACGCCCGTCGCCGACTGCCGTATAACAAGATCGAATAGCGCTGTCTCACTGAGATCGTGTGTGATGATCAAAATGCGCATTCCACTCCATCAAGCCGCTCAGGGCATGACCGCCCTGTCCAAACCGAGCGGCAGGGTTAGCGGCGGTTGATCGCCCTCTACCTTGCGCGCCAGCGATGGGACACGATAGCCGTTCAACTGAGCCGCGGCCGCCGCCAGTCGCCCGATCAGACCGGGCAGTTCCGATCGATACACAATCACAGTCTGAACGACACCATCGCTTTGCACGTCACGGTTATGCAGGCTCACGCAGTCGCCGGTGATCTGGAGCGCCGGGCCGCTGTCGATGGCCTCGATGGATTCCGGCGTGGTGGCTTGCAGGCCTGCCCGCATCAGAGTGCGAATCAGAGTTGCCATGCCACCCTCGGGCACGTCGCGCAAGAGTTCGATCAGGTCACGATCGATTGTCGGATCAAGCCCGATGCGCGCACTCACCACCAGATGATGACCTTTGTGTTTGAAGCGCTCACCTCGCGCCATCGTCGCTACTCCTCAAACGTACTCAGCAAATGATCGATCGCCTGGCTGGCCCGGTGACTCTCGCGGCGCGCGATCTCCGCCTGGCCCGCCGACTGGCCGCCCCGGATCGCGGCCAGCAAGGCCGCATTGCGTCGGCCGCGCGGCAGCGCTTCGATCTGTTGAAAGAACGGCAGCAGATCCCGGTCATTCGTCAACAGGCGAATTCGATACACTCGATTCAATAAGGTCAGCTGTCCGACCGGCCCACGCTTGCCCATGTCACCCCGGTTGTGCCCTGTTACCAGATTTCGAACTCCCCCAAACTCGGTTACGGAGTTGTCGAGCAGTGATCACTCTTCCGACAGCCCTTTGAACACGCCTGGCCGCTGGGCCAACTTAGCCAGACCCACCGCATTGACCGTGACTGGATCGGCCAGACACTCCGCATGCGGAATATGCCGTCGGATCGGGGTATCCAGCACGAGCGCGCCGCCGCCCGCCAACAGCACGTACGACAGCTGCGCGCCGCGCCAGGTCTCCTCCACAAAATCGATCGTGCGAGTGGCCAGCGAATTGAGCGCCTGTTGCACAACCGGCTTGAGATCATATTTCTGTCCGGCGAGAATGATGGGCACGCTCTTGCGCTCGAGATACTGGCGGATGTAGGCATCGGCCTCGGCCATCGACAACTCAAAATGAAATTGCGCCTTGACGGAGCGCGCGATCTCTTCCGCCGCCACGCGCACGCCCAGCGTGTCGCCGCCGGTGAAACGTTTTTCGATCCGGCCCTGCTTTACGAGCAGCAGGTCGAGCGTGTTGAAGCCCGAATCCAGCACCGCCACGTTCGCGCTGATCAAGTCGTCTTCGGCGCGCACCCACTCGCCCTGCTCATTCAATCCCCACGCGAAGAAGGCGCCGACCGGTTGCGCCATGCACTTGATGGCGTGCACGATCAGGTGTGATTCCACGCCGTCATAGGTGAAGGTGTGCTCGCCCAGCAGCCAGGCTTCGATGCCTTTGACGGTATCTTTGAAGTTCGATGCCATCACCACCTCGACCGGCAGGGCGACGAGGATGGCGAGATCAGTCGGGCCGCCGTCCACCATCTGCGCCAGCAGGGCATAGGTCAACGCCCGGACTTCCATCGAATCGGTGTACTTGCTCGGATCGAAGCGCTCCAGCGGGCGCGCATACCGCGCGACCTGATGGCCGACCAGATACGTGCCGCCGCTGAAGGACACCTGAACGGGCCGCGGCTCTTTGCGCTGCCGGGTCAGGTTACCCAGGGTCAGGCCGCCGACATTCACATCGCCCACGCCCACTTGCGACGGCAGGCTGACCGTGTTAAGTGATCGCGTCTCGACCAGTTCACCCTTGCGTTTGTGCCGCTGGATCAGCACTTCCGCGCCCTTCATGTTGCCGTTGCCCAGATCAATACACAATTTGCGAATCGTCATTGCCGTCCACTCCTATTGAAGTGTTTGTGCCACCACCGGCGCCACCAGCGGCTCAACCGCTCACGCCGGGTCGGTCGCAGATCGATCACAATCAGGATCGCCTGTTCAGCGCGCGTGATGGCAACTCGTTTCTGAAGCATGACCGCCAGCCGGCGGCGCAGTTCGCTGCTCAAGATCAACTGTTGATCGGCGGCGGATAACCCGCGCGCGTCGATGGCGTAACTGACCAACTGTCCGCGATGCAGGCGGATTCGGCTGAAGACTACGCCGCTGGCGCCCGGTCGGACACCGGCTCGATCGAGCGTGCGCAGAATCGCGCTGCCCAGGCGCTCGATCGGGTTGAGCGGTGCAGCCGGCAGGGCCGCTCGATGGGTCGTCAGCGCCGTCGGCATCTCAGCCCTTAAACAGCCGCCGCAACCGATTGACCTGATCTGCATCGTCGTCGATCTCGACTTCTGGCATACGCCGGGACGTTGAGCCGGCGGCTTGATCGATCACGATCAGGGCGGCTGAAGATGATCCACCCGCCACCGGCGACATGGCCGGTGTTCGGGTCCGGATGAGACGCGCGCCACGTCGCGCGAGCAGGATAATCAGGTATAGGGCCGCCAGCGTCACAGCGACGAGGATGATCGTCAAGACCGCGAACGTTGCATCCTGCCGGCGTTGAGTGTCAGCCGCTTGCGCTGTTTGCGCCTCAGCCGTCGCCGCGATACTGATGGCCACCGAAGTAGCAACCGCCCGATTGTCTCGATCATGCGCCTCGGCAGCGATCCGCGTGACCTGAATCGACGCTTGGGTCGCTTTGGTCTGTAGGGCCGTGCGCGTTTGTTCAGCCGCGATCGCGTTTTGCTGTTGCTGAATCTCTAACGCTGTCCGTGTTTGCTGCACGACAACCGTTGCTTGCAGGGCCGCGGCATCTGCTGTCGCTTGCAAGGCCGCGATCTGAACCCGCTGCTGTTCGGCTGCCGCCGTGGCCTGCTGCGCCTGGGCAACGGCCTGAGCCTGGGCGGCTGCGGCTTGCGCTTGCAGCGCTGCGGCCTGAGCTTGCAGGGCGCTGGCATTTTGGGCAGCCTGCGCGGCGCTTTGCTGCTGCGTGAAAGCGGCCTGTGTCGCCTGCGCGTTGAGGGCTACCTGCGTTGACAGGGCCGCGATGTAGGGATCGACCGTGGCGAGACTACCCGTCTGGGCGTGTACACGCGAGGTCGCGGGCGATGTGATCATTAACATCAGCACCAGACCCAGCCCTACGAATGTGATGGCTTTTGCGCGCCCGTTCATCGAGTCCGTCCAGTTCGTCCAGTCCGTCGGTCGTTCGTCGCCCGGTTCGTCGAGTTCGTCAGCACTGCTTTAGGCCTGTAAGGGCGGTTCGCCCACTTCGTCGAGTTCGTCGCGTCCGTCGGGCTCGTCGGGTTCGCCGGCGAATGGGGCCAGATCGAGCTGCTGACGAAGTGACGGACTCAGACACCAGGCTCGCTTGAGGCGCGGATTCTGAAAGATCCAGCCTTGATCCGCCCAGGCGGCTTGCAGCCGTCGCGCTTCTTTCTGTCCCTGCCCGATCGACACCAGCCAGGCTTCGGTGAACTTGCCACCGTTATCCATCGAGCAGCGCACTGCCAGATCGCGCACCTCATCAGAGACGGCTGGCTGAACAGCTGGACCGGCTATCGGTTCGGCCGCCACACTGGCTGGCAGTGGCTCCATGGCCTGTGGCAGATCGACCGTGAAGGCCTGCGCTTCGATCAGCCTAGCATCCCACACAATCGCCAGCCGCCCCGGCACCTTCGGCAGTTTATCCGCGCCCACGCGTTCGAGAATGATCTGCGAATCGGTGTGCGATGGCACCGGCAGCGAAATGCGCGTCGAGAGATTGGTCTTCGAGATGCCGCGCACGGCTGTCGCGCTAGGCCGCTGCGTCGCCAGCACCGGATAGATGCCGAAGGCCCCGCCGCGCGAGATCAGATCTTCGATTGTGCGCAAAATTTGATCGGCATCCGGCAGCAGCGAGATCGCGGTGACTTCATCGATCACCAGGACGATCGGCTGCAGCTTGACCGCCGACTTCGCGTTGTATGAGTGAAAGTCGGCGACGCCGGCGGCCGCCAGCAAGGTCGATCGATCGCGCATCAAGCTCGTGACCTGCGTCAACCCGGCCATCAGATCGCGCTCGCCGATCACGGTTGTCTGCGGACGCCCACTGTAGCCGCGAAACTCGGCGCAGTTGGGCTTGCCATCCCACAGATACAACAGCGTTTGCCCGCCATGCAGCAGTGACTGAATCCAGCCATGCAGCAAGCGCGTCTTGCCCATGCGGCGGCTGCCGCCGACCAACACGGAATCCATTTTGAGGATCGATAGCCACAGTGGCCCGCGAACCGTGATGCCGATCGGGACGCAGAACGGATCAGGCTGCGCACTCAGGTTCAACGGCCGCGCCTGTAGATCGATCGGCGGCGCCGGCCAGTAGCCGATCTGCAAGAACACCCCGCGCGTGTTGGTGGGCACAACCGCCCGCCCCCCCAGCACGGTCGAGAGATGATGCCGGAAGCGCGGTGACAACACGGTGTCCGGATCTTTCAACAGCAGGGGGTTGAAGACCAGCACCAGGCGATCGTCGCGCTGCCAGGCGTAGAAGATCGGTTGATTGAAACCGCGCGCAGTCGCGTCATTGGTGAGTGCGCCGTTCTTGGTCAACAGTCGCAGCGTGCGTTCAGATATGAACTGCGCCAGACCCTGGCGCTGTGCGCTCGGATCGGACGTATGTAGTTGAGGAGAAACCATAGTGTCAGTCATTGACTTTTCTCCATTCCGCGTCCAGCACCTCGACCGCGTGCGGATCGGCGGCAATCAACGGCGGTTGATCGTGTGCAGCCACGATCGCGTAGCCGGCCTTGACGGCTTGTCCGGCGCGCTCGGGCAGCAAAGCATATTCATCATCGTCGAGGCGCGCACCAGGCAGCGCGCCCAATTTGTCGGCCAGGGTCACCAGCTGATTGCGCTTCGCGTGCTCCAACAGCGCCAGCCAGCGGAACAACTCGTCCGGTGTCTTGGCGTCGCTCGGCTGATCACGCCCGTCGCTGATCATGTGCGCGCCCACCATCTGGCGCGGATCGATCAGGTCGAGTTTGCCGTCGGCGCGCGGCAGGCCGAACAGCACCTCTTCACCGTTGGGACCAATCCGCACCGTCGCCGCACGCAACGTCAGGAAGTTCGTCACCGCCACCAGGATGCGCCGCCCGTACCACACGAAGCCGACGCCCGACATCACGACGATGGCAATCACCAGCCCGATGAAGATCGCTTCGCGGGTGCTGGCAGCGTTCGCCTGCTGCTGCGCTTGATCGAGTTTGACCTGCCCTTCCAGTGCCGTCTGCGTAGCGATGACCTGAATTGCTTGCACGGTCGCATGCAGGCTGATCGCGTTTTGCGTTGCGGCGGCCTCGACGGCTTGCGAGGTTGCCTTGTTGTTCACGGCCTGCTGCGTCGCCTGCGCCTCGGCCAGGCGCGCACCCTGCGTGGCTGCCATCGAGACGGCCTGCGCCGTAGCGCGACTGTTGATCGCGCCTTGTGTAGCCTGCGCCTGCAGAGCAATCGCGTCTTGCGTGGCCTTCATCATCGACTGCCGTTCACGCGCCGCTTGATCGGCGTTGACGGCGGCAATCGTCGCGTTCGCGATCGCTTTGTTAGTCTGGCAGGACGGCAGGTCGCCGCCATACGCGCAAGGATCGCTGCTGCACGCACCCACCAGTACAGCCAGCACCCACACCACGCCGATCGCCCACCCCGCTGTGCGTCGCATGCCTCACCTGTTTAGAAGCCCCAGTCACGCAGCTGCTGCGCATCCAGGAGGCGCGCCTTGCGAGTGCGCCGCACTACTCGCACGCCGGTTGCTGGTGGCAGTACGAGCGGTCGCTGCGCATCCGGCAGATAGGTGATTCCGTTATCAATCACGGGTGGCTGCCGCCGCGAGGTTTGATTAACGATCAATGTCCGCGCCAAATCGAGCAGCGCCGGATAACGCACTGTAATGAACAGCGTGGCGATCAAGATGATCCCCAGGGTAATCACTAAGGGCAGCAGCGCGCCCAGCGCGCTGAGGACAATCGCCGTTGCAATGCCAATTCCGATGATCAACGCCAGCCGGGATCGTAAGACTGCGCGAACCATCAGGCCCGCCATGACGAGCGCGGCCAGGCTGACCACGCCAGCAACAATGACGAGTTGATTGGCGTCGATGTCGAGCAGCTGTTGCAAGTCAGGCATGATCACCCTCCTGATCGGTGAGCCAGCAGGCCGGCCCGCAGCGGGATCGCCGCTGCCCCGACCCAGGCCACGTAGCGCTGCAAATCCGTGTCGAACTCGACGCGTCCGTTGAGCACCTGCCCGCCGAGGTCAAGTGCGATCCGATCGCCGCTGGTCAATTCGTGTCCGGCGACGAGATATCGGCCCTGCACGTGCGGCGATTCGACCAGATACGGCACATGCTCTTCGCACACGTAGCCGCCGCGTTGCGTGTCGAGATAGGGCGCGGGCCGGTAGCAGATGAAACCGTCCGCGTTATAGGCGATGCAGGTAGTGGTTGTCACGCCGACGCTCCTAACACCACGTCAAACACTTAACGCCAATTCAGCCCGTCGTCGCTGAGCGTGGCTCAATCCATGCAATCGCATGTTTGGTCACGAGCATCGTCGATCGATCGGGGCGTTCCAGACATACGTCGTATTTGTCGACACCCACCAGTACGCCGGTCAAGGTCTCGCCGTATTGCAGATGGACGGCAATCGCTTGCCCCTTCAGATCGGCAAAAAACGTTGCCGATAACGTGCCCCATTTCTCGGGTGGTTTTGTGGGTGTCACAGCCGGGGTGTTGGTCATGTAGGTTCTCCTCAATGCTTCGATTCAACAACGCCCAAGCCGCTGCGCGAGTGCACGCAGCCGGGCGATCTCGTCTTGATTCACTTTGAAGCGGCCGTCGCTATCTTCGACAAACAGCTCCACGTCGCGCAGTGCTTTGCAGGCCGAGCGATAGCGTGAGATGTTGCCGGCGTTGACCAGGCCCTTGCCTTCGGCGATTTCCGCCGGACTGAAGGCCGCGTTGAAGCACAGCCGAAAAGCGCGGCTCACAAACGGCGCTGTGGATTTGCCGACAGTGTCTTCCGCTTTGGCCAGGCGCGCTGCGACGGCGGGCAGGATCAGAACCTGTGAGACTTCGTCGGTGGGTTCACCGCTCGCCCGATCTGGTGCTGGCGCAGGTCGTGCCGTACGCCGGCGCGTCGGTGTGGTTGGCAAGGCCGCCCGACTGCGCGAGGCCGAATGTGGACGAAGCAATTGCCCATTGCCCTTCGAGTCAGAATCAGGCACTCGCACACTCACGTCGAGACCCCACTGGTAGTAGATCATCAGACGCTTGCCATAGCGCTCGAATTCATCGGCCGTCATCAGGATGTGGTGCTCACCAGGGTGATCGGTGCCGGTAACTTCATAGGCCAATCGGCCGAGACGCTGACCGGCTTCCATCCCGCTGCCATACAAGAAATCCAGTTCGATCGCGCGCCGCACCGGAAACGACAGCCCTTCATTGCCAACGCTGGAG
>JAUQXD010000439.1 GCA_030834835.1 Thermoflexales bacterium
TTCCAGCCTGCTGCTCTGGTTCGCGGTTTTGGCGCTGATCGTTGTTTACGCAACACGCACCACGCAACACGCCTCATTGCTCATTCTCACTGCCACACTTGAACTCTTCTTCGCCACCCGCGCTTTGCCCTACAACTCGCGCCCGACCGCGCCCGATGCCCTGACGAATCTGCGACCGGCGATCACGGCGTTGCAGGCGGGCGCGCACGGGGGCGCGCAAGATCACATGCCGCCCGATCGGTTTCTCTCAATCTCAAAGATTCAGTTTGATCCCGGCGACACGGCGGAACTGAAATCGATCTACAGCGATCAGTTATCCGAGAAAGCCTTCTATGATCTGATCGTGGCGACAAAAGCGAAAGAAGTTATCGCGCCCAACCTCTCGATGTTTTATCGTGTGCCGTCGGTCGATGGCTATGACGGCGGCGTGCTGCCGCTGCGGAACTACATCGCCTTTCAACGGCTGCTGCTCGATCCGAGTCTGATTCAAACGGATGGCCGCCTGCGCGAACAACTCACCGCGATTCCCGATGCGCGTTGGCTGAGCCTGATGAATGCCCGCTTTATCCTCACCGACAAGGTGGGCGATCAATGGTATGACGGTGTGTTATATGATCTCCAATTCACCACGCGCCTCGAGGCTGAGCAGAGCGCGGCCACCGATCAGCTACCGTCTTTTAAGGGTGATGCGTTGGGTGTGGTGTATGCGGATGCCGTCACCGGCGGCGCAAACGCCGGGACACTCGCACAGATTGAGATCACGTTTGAGGACGACTCGATTCAAACGCGCCCGTTGGTCGATCTGCCGCTGGAAGTGAAAGACGGCCTGTCCGCAACGCGCGTAGCGTGGGTCGAGCGGCGGGGCGTGAAGGCGGTTCGCATCGTGGGTGAGGCAGGAGTGACCCTTCGCGGTCTGGCGCTGATCGATCAGGCCAGCGGCGCGTTTCAGTCCTTTGTCATCGCACCGCAGGGCCGCTTCCGCGTGGCGTATTCCGGCGACGTGAAGATCTACGAGAACGTCGATGCCCTGCCGCGTGCCTTCATGGTTTACAGCGCGATCACGCTACCGACAGATGATGAAATCGTGCAGTCCATGCCTGACGGCCGCTTCGATCCGGCGCGGACTGTCATGCTGCCCGGCGGCTATGGTTTCTGGCATCCCGACCAACCAGCGCGTCCCGCTGATCCGCCGCCACACATTGTGACCTATGAACCGGAGCACATCAGTCTGGAAGTTCAGGCGGCGAGCGAAGGCTATTTGGTTTTGACGGACACGTATTATCCCGGTTGGATCGCCACGGTTGATGGACAGCAGACGCCGATCGAGCGGGCCGACGTGCTGTTCCGCGCCGTGAAAGTGCCCGCGGGATCGCATCGCGTGGAGTTTCGCTATGAGCCGCAGTCGTTTGCCATCGGCGCAGTGATTTCAATCGGGGCGTGGGTGGCGCTGTTGATTGTGGCTGTGCTCAACAGCGTTCGCGCGCGCGTGACCGCGCGGCGGCGTGTGCTATAATCCTCCGACAATTCTCAATGCATAATGCACAATTCACAATGACAGACATACCCGAAGTTGAAGAACCTAAATCGAAGAGCAAAAACCAGAAGTCGGAAATCGGCGTTGAATTGCCGCTGCCGCTGACGGCGATGGTGGAAGCGCTGCTGTTCGTGTCCAGTGAGCCGGTGCCCGTGCAGCAGATCGCGGAGGCGCTCAACTTCAAAGTCGACGCGATCGAGCAGGCGCTGATCGAACTGCGCGACGGGACGGAAGGCGTGTCGCGCGGTCTGCGTTTGCAGCGCAAGGGCGACAAGGTGCAGCTGACCACGCATCCCGAATGCGCGCCCTACATCGAGCGGTTCCTCGGTCTCGATCTGACCAGCCGTCTGTCGAAGCCCGCGCTGGAGACGCTGTCGATCATCGCGTATCAACAGCCGGTGACGCGCGCGCAGATCGAGCAGGTGCGCGGCGTGAACTGCGACGGCGTGCTGGCGAACCTGTTGAATAAAGGCTTGATCGAGGAAGTGGGACGGCTGGAGACGGCGGGACGGCCCATTCAATACGGCACGACGTTTGCTTTCTTGCAGCACTTTGGCCTGCGCGGGCTGGACGATATGCCGCAGTTGCAGCCGATCGAGGCCGCCGCGTTGGAAGCGATGACGACGCGGCCCGATGAGCCGGTAGTGGTAGCCGACGCGCAGATGGCGGAAACGAAGACGGATGACGGCGGACCGAAGACGGCTGAAACGCCTGCGCCGCCGACGATCCGTGAGACCCAGTTGGAACTGGTAGCCGATGAACCATCGGTTGCCGAAGAAGCAGCAATGGCTGATGAAACATCAGCGGCCGCTGAGGCGGCGGACAAAGCTGCCGAGATCGAACAATCGGGTGGTAACGAGCCGCCACCTGTGACTGAGGTCAACGAGGCGACTGACGGTTCATCTCCGCTGGTTGAAGTCAACGAGGCCGCTGTCACCGATCCAATCGAATCTGCTGAATGAACTAAAAACGCCGCATCGAAAGATGCGGCGTTTTTCACGCATTACGCAACACGCACTACGGCTACAAATTCCCCTGTGCGTCGATGGCCGCCACCGCCGCAATCGACACGATCTCATCCACATCGTCGCCGGCTTGCAGCACGTGCACGGGCGCGGCCACGCCCAGCAGAATCGGGCCGATCATCTCCGCGCCGCCTAAGCGGCCCATCAACTTGTAGGCCACGTTGGCCGCTTCCAGATTGGGGAACACTAGCACATTAGCGGCTCTCACTCTGCTGAACGGGAAGCGCTTTTCGACCAGTTCGGGCACGAGCGCCACATCGGCCTGCATCTCGCCATCGACTTCGAGATCGGGCCGGCGGATGCGCACCAGTTCGGTCGCGCGGCGCACCTTTTCCGACAGCGGATGTTTGACGCTGCCGAAGTTGCTGAACGACAACATCGCCACGCGCGGCGTCAGATCGAGTTTGAGCGCCAGATCGGCGGCCAGACTGGCGATCTCGGCGAGATCTTCGGAGGTCGGCTCAATGTTGACCGTCGCATCGGTGAAGATGTACACCTTATCTTTGACGATGACGATGTACGCGCCCGCTGCTTTCTTGACGCCCGGCCGGGTATGAAAGATTTGCAGGGCAGGGCGGATCACTTCGGGGTATTCTTGTGTCAGGCCGGACACGCAGGCATCGGCGTCGCCCAGTTTGACCATCATCATGCCAAAGCGGTTCGGCTCGCGGATGCGCAGCTGCGCCCGGCTCAGCGTGAGGCCGCGCCGCTGGCGCAGTTCATAATACGCTTGCGTGTACGTGGGCAAACGAAAGTCGGTGGCGGGATCGATCACTTCAGGTGAGAAGTGCAATCCAAGGTCCTGTACCTGTTGATTGATCTTCGCGGCATTGCCCAGCAGGATCGGGTAACCAATGCCTTCCTCGGCAATGTGCGCGGCGGCGCGCAGGATCACCGGCTCGTCGCCTTCCGGGAAGACGATGCGCTTGGGCGACGACCTGGCTTTGTTCATGATCGCGCGGCGCAAGCGCTGGCCGGAGCCCATCCGCGTGGCGAGTTGCTCGCGGTATTCGTCCAGATCGATCGTGCGGCGCGCCACGCCCGATCGCATCGCGGCCTCCGCCACGGCCGGTGACACCCACAACATCACGCGCGGATCGAGCGGTTTGGGGATGATGTAGTCGCGGCCATATTTCAGCGCTGTCAGGCCGTAGGCATTAAGCACCGAATCGGGAATGTCCTCGTGGGCCAACGCCGCCAGCGCTTTGGCCGCCGCCACTTTCATCTCCTCATTGATGGCGCACGCCTGCACATCGAGCGCACCGCGAAAGATGAAGGGAAAACCCAGCACGTTGTTGACCTGATTCGGGTAATCCGATCGGCCCGTACACACGATCGCGTCGGGGCGCGCGGCTTTGGCGACCTCAAATTTGATTTCGGGGTTCGGATTCGCCATCGCAAAAATGATCGGGCTGGGGCGCATCACTTTGATCATGTCGCCTGTGACGATATCAGCCACCGACAGGCCTACCAGCACATCGGCGTCCACCAGCGCTTCGGCCAGCGTGCCGGGTTGATCGCCCTGCGCGAATTTGGCCTTCTCCGGGAACATCTCGCGCTTGCGGCCATGATAGACCAGCCCGGCGATGTCCGTCATCCAGATGTTCTGGCGCGGCACGCCGATGCTGACAAACATATTGGCGGTGGCAATGGCCGCCGCGCCCGCACCCGAGAACACCACCTTGATCTGATCGATCTGTTTGCCCGTAACTTCCAGCACATTGAGCAAGGCCGCCGACGCGATGATGGCTGTGCCGTGCTGATCGTCGTGGAACACCGGGATGTCCAGTTGCTCTTGCAGCGTCTGCTCGATGAAGAAACATTCCGGCGATTTGATGTCTTCCAGATTGATGCCGCCAAACGTCGGTGCGATAGCCTTGACGACGCGAATGATTTCGTGTGGATCATGCGTGTCCACTTCGATGTCAAACACATCGACATCGGCGAAGCGCTTGAACAGCACGCCCTTGCCTTCCATCACCGGCTTCGACGCCAGCGCGCCGCGATCGCCCAGCCCCAGAATGGCCGTGCCATTGCTGATGACGGCGACCAGGTTGGCTTTGGCCGTCATCTCATACGCGGCTTCGGGCCGGCGCTCGATTTCCAGCACAACGTCGGCAACGCCCGGCGTGTACGCCAGCGATAGATCGCGCTGCGTGATCATCGGTTTGGTCGGCACGACCTCGATTTTGCCGGGGCGTCCGCGACGATGATATTCGAACGTTTCTTGAGCAGTGACAGCCATGGGAGTCCTTTCAGTTATAATGCTAAGGATGGGGACTTTATCGTACCGTGAGGCGCGGCTGGCGTCAACTGCCTAACCTCATGGCAGAATCGGCTTGAGTGTCATGTATGCCGTGTACCCGATGGTTCATTATACCGACCCTGGCTGTGCTGCTGTCAGCGATAGCGCTGGCCGCCTTCTCGGCGCTGAGCATCGATTGGGCCGTCTGGCGACCCGCCACGTGCATGCCGACCGCCTGTTTTTGTGAAACGATTGGCGATGGAGCGATTCGGCAGCCGATCAACACCTGGTCGAATCTGGCGTTTGTCTGGGTGGGGGCGTTCATTGCGTTTAGCGCCACACCCGATCGGCCTCTGCGGCGTTCCCACGCGCTGATATTAGCCTTCGCCTGTGTGGGCATCGGCCTGGGATCGTGGTTCTATCATG
>JAUQXD010000440.1 GCA_030834835.1 Thermoflexales bacterium
CATCCGCTTCATGGCGATGGTCTGCCGCTCGATCGCGCTGCGATCGTCGGTGGGCAACGTGGGATTGGTGCGAGTGCCCAGCAGTTCGTTGTTGACGGCCAGACAGGTGATGAGGCGCAGCCCGCCCTGATACGCGCGATACAACCAATCGACATACGCTTGCTGATGAACGAGGGTGGTGAAGCGCGGCCAGATGATGAAGTCTGGCCAGCCCCCGCCCGCCGGATGACCAAACTCGGGATTCACATCGATGAGGCCGCCGTGGATGGGTTCGCACGACGCCAGCGCGCTGGCCATAGCCTGATCGCCGGTGCGATCAGGATCGTAAGGCTGCCCCCAGAAGGCATTGCCGCCGAAAGTCAGATGCGCCATGAGGTGCGCGTGGAGATCGGCAAAGCCCCATAATTCTGTGCCGGGATCGACCTGCCAGTAGTCGCCTCCCAGCGGCACTCGCGGTGTTGACGCGCCAGATACTGGCGCGCCCGATGTCGGCGCATCCGATAAATCTTTGTCGCCCATAGAGCCTCCCTTGCTATCCGGACGGATACACTGATTATAGTCACTTACCAGGTCACAATCAATGGACAGGACAACGTAAACACATAGTTCTTACCAAATCACGGGACCGCAGCCCGGCAAATCAGGACGCCAGACATCCGTATGCACGCAAAAGGTGCCAGCAGAGGCGGCTCCCACGCCGCCGGACACGCGGGCGTGGGAGCCCGCTCCGCTACGTGTCTGACAAACTTTGCGTGCACACGGACATCATTTTTACTTGACAGCGTCCGGCTTAACGGTTACGATTAAGTCGAATTCACCGGACGGAGACGGGCATGACCTCAAACCACTTAGACAGCGACCGCGTCATACTGGCGGCTGCCCTGGTGATTGGCCTGATTGGCATGGCGCTGTATTTTGTGCTGTTCCTGACCGTCATGGCCTACGGCCAGCTCAACGTCAGCGGCCAGATCGTGGAACGGCTGGCGCTGTTGCTGACGGCGGTCACGATGCTGCTGGCGATGTATCTGGCCTTTGCCGCGCGCAGCCGAGCGCTGACCGCTCCTGCCCTCAGCGGCGCGGGCTGGTTCATGATCGCCGCCGGGTTCATGCTGGCCTTCCCGGCGCTGGGCGGTCTCAACGCTTTTGCCGGCGCGCCCGGTGTGCAAGCCTTCAGCAGTGTAGCCGGCGCGATGTTTCTGATCATCGGTGGCGCGGGTCTGCTGCAGGCCGAACGCAATGTCCGTGAACGCGCTCAGCTCAATGAGCGCGCTCAAACCAACGAGCGCAGTCAAACTTACTAACGGAGGATATTCTGGATATTCTAGAACTTGCCCACAGCATCGTCGATGCCATCGAAGAGAAGCAAGGCGAAGACATCGTCTTGCTGGACATTCAACATCTGTCCCCCCACATGGATTACTTCATCGTCTGCTCCGGCAGCAGTGACCGGCAGCTCAAGGCCATCATCGACCACGTCGTTGAGACGCTGCAAACGCAGCACAACTACCGGCCGCGCCGCATCGAAGGCCAGGCCGAGTCCGGCTGGATTTTGCTGGACTTCATCGACATCGTCGTGCACGTGTTTTCGGCCAGCCAGCGCGCCTTCTATCAGCTGGAAGACATCTGGAAAGAAGCGCCGGTTGTGCTGAAAATGCAGTAAGCCCGCTAAGGAGACTAAGCCATGCAATTGCCACGATCGCAGTCATACACTGAGCCTATCGCGCTGGAAGGCGATGTGAACGTCGTGATCTCGCAAGTTTATCTATTGATGACGATCGGCCTGATGATCACGGCCGTCGTCGCTGCGACGATTGCCGGCAACCCGCAGTGGATGCTGAGCATCTTTGGCACTTCACCGTTCCTGATGATTGGCCTGTTTGTCGGCCAGATCGTGCTGGTCGTCGTATTGTCGGCCGCCATTTCAAAACTGTCGCCGGTCGTTGCCACCGCGCTCTTCGTCCTGTACTCGGCGCTGAACGGTGTCACGATGTCCGCCATCTTCTGGATCTACACCGACGCCTCGATTGTTTCGACTTTCCTGATTACGGGGGCGACGTTCGGAGTGATGAGTTTCATCGGGCTGGTCACCAAACGTGATCTGACCAAACTGGGCGGCATCTTGATCATGGCGCTGATCGGCTTTGCCATCGCCTCAGTGGTCAATATATTCCTGAAGAGCACGGGGTTGTACTGGGTGCTGACCTTTGGCGGGATCGTGATCTTCGTGGGTCTGGTCGCGTGGGACACACAGCGCATCAAACAGATGGCAGCGATGGGGATCGCCGGTGGCCGCTCACACGCCAGTATCGCCGTGATGGGCGCGCTACGGCTGTATCTGGATTTCATCAATCTGTTTCTGTTGCTGCTGCGTATCTTTGGCCGACGGCGCTAAACGCGCCGCACATACCGACAACAAAAAGACCCGATCGGTTGATCCAGCCGATCGGGTCTTGTGTTTCGTGCCAGCGTAGATTATTCGTTAATCCACGGGTCGTTGGCCCGCGCCCACGACACCAGTTCCTTCTCCGAGAAATACAGCGGAATCTCGTAGGCCGCGGTCTCCGCGCCGTCCGACGCGTGAATGAGGTTGCGGCCAATCTCCACGCCGAAGTCGGCGCGGATGGTGCCCAGATCGGCGTCGATGGGGTTGGTCGCGCCACAGGTGCGCCGCACCGTCTCGATAACGCGCTTGCCTTCCCACACCTGCACCACCACCGGGCTGGACGTGATGTATTTGATCAGTCCTTCGTAAAACGGCTTGCCCTTGTGCACCGCATAATGCCGCCCGGCCAGTTCGTCGTCGATGTGGATCAACTTCATGCCGGCGAGTTTCAGGCCGCGCTGTTCCAGTCGGGCCGTAATCTGGCCGATCAGCCCGCGCTGGACGGCATCCGGTTTCAAAATCACTAACGTACGTTCCACAGTGTTCTCCTTGAAAATGATGGACCCGACAGATCTGATCGCAGCACCTGTCAGGTCTCGACTCACAGTTGGCTTAACGCGCGGCGGTACATCTCCAACGCCTGCGCCAGATCGCCCGTCTTCATGTACACATCGCCCAGCAGACGCGACCAGGCGGGATGCTCGTCAATCTCCACAATGCGTTCCAGATCGACGATGAGATCATTGGCCAGCGGTCCGGCATCGGCGAAGTCGCGTTCTTCGATCTCGGCCAGTTCTTCGTCGCTTAAGTTCTCGACCTGCGCCGGGTTGATGAGTTTGCCATATTCGGCCAGCGCCGAGTCGCGATTGCCCATCGACCACCAGGCGCGCGCCAGTTCCAGCCGCACAACGTGATTGAACTTGTCGGCTTCCAGCTGTTCGACCAGGGGATCGACGTTGACGGAACTGACGATAGGCGCGGGCACCTCAGCGCGGCGCGGTTCAGTGGATCGAACATCCCGGCGGCGGGGCTCACGGGTCGATCGTTCTGGCAGGCGATCGCGCATGGCCCGCGTGATCGGGGCGCGCGGCGCGACAGTGCCTCGCGGCGTAACGGTAGGCGCACCCGGGGCAGCGGACGGACGAGCCGTCGTCGAGACCGTGCGCACCGGCGCTGGCAACTCGGCAATCGGCGCTTCGCCCTCATCTTCAGCCGATTGCGTCCACCATGTTAACGCAACAGGCGTGGTCGGCGTGGCGACGGCTTCCGGTTTGACTTCGGCCACGCCCAAATTCATCCGCTCACTGATCGGCGTAATGATAGGCTCAGGCAAACCTTCTGTCAGCGGTTCGACAACCTCAGGTTGCGCCGCAATTGGTTGCGCCGCAACGGGTTGCGCTGCGACAGGCACCTCTTCGACGTGAGGCGGCTCAACCACCGGCTCGCTCACTGACGCCTGATGCGCCACCACCTCGATCGATTCTGGCTGCAAGTTCCGCAACCAGTCTGGCAGGGCTTCAGCCGGGGTCAATTCGGCTGCGGCTGCTGACGGCTGCAAATCTTGCAGCCAGTCGGGCAATTCGGTCGATGGCATCACATCAGCGACCGATCCCTCGCCGACGGCCTCGACCTCGGCCGTCGTTTCGGCGGCTGTCGTGTCGTCGAACGGTATCAACTCTTCAGCCACCGGCTGCATCGATCGCAGCCACGATGGCAGCTCTTCCGCTGGCGTCGTTTCCATCTCGGCCGTCTCTTCCGCCAGGGCGGGTTCGGCAGTGAAAGACTCATCAGGCGGGCGCATCGCACGCAACCAATCGGGCAATTCGTCAGCCGCCATTGGAACAGGCGCAGGCTCGCCCAGCCCCTTCAGCCAATCATGCGATTCTTCGGCCGGTGTTTCTACCGCAGGTTCAGCCCCGGCTGAGGCAGCGGCCGCGCTCAATTGAGCGAGCCAATCCGTGGTGCCATCAGTCGAGATGCCTTCCGCAGGCTCAGATTCAATGGACGCGACGGGCATTGCCAGCTCAATCGGTTGCTCCGGTTCAACGGCTTCGGCAGCAGGTTCAATCACCAACTCTGGCTCAACGGGTTTCGCTTCGGCCAACGGCGCAGTGGGCTTACGCCCCATGATGGATACCATGCGCGACTCGGCTTCCGCTTCAGCCTCGGCTCGCAATTGATCTTCTTTGCCCGCCGACAATCGCGTAAGGAAAGCCAACGCGTCGTCAGGGCTAATGTCGCCTTCCAGGATCGCAGCGGCTTCCATCGCCGCCGGTTCAGACACGACAACTTCAGGCGTTGCTACTTCCGGCACGACTATTTCGGCAACAGGCTCAATCACGGGTTCTGGCTCAACGGGCTTCGCTTCGGCCAATGGTGCAGTGGGCTTGCGGCCCATGATGGCCGCCATGCGTGACTCGGCTTCGGCTTCCGCTTCGGCCCGCAGTTGATCTTCTTTGCCCGCTGACAATCGCGTAAGGAAGGCCAGCGCGTCGTCGGGGCTGATGTTGCCCTCCAAAATCGCCGAGGCTTCCATCGCCGTCGGCTCAGGCGTGACGACTTCGGCGACAGGTTCAACCACCGGTTCTGGCTCGACGGGCTTCGCTTCGATGACCGGCTCAGCCTTGCGGCCCATGATGGCCGCCATGCGCGATTCGCCTTCGGCCTGTGCTTCGGCCCGCAGTTGATCTTCTTTGCCCGCCGTCAACCGTGCAAAGAACGCCAACGCATCATCGGGACTGACATCACCCTCCAGGATTGCTGCGGCCTCCATCGCTGCCGGTTCTGGCACTGCTACTTGCGGCACTTCCACTTCGGCAACAGGCTCAATCACCGGCTCTGGCTCGACAGGTTTCGTCTCGGCCAATGGCGCGGTTGGCTTGCGGCCCATGATGGTCGCCATGCGTGACTCGGCTTCGGCTTCTGCTTCGGCCCGTAGTTGATCTTCTTTGCCCGCCGACAATCGCGTAAGGAAAGCCAGCGCATCGTCAGGGCTGATGTCGCCCTCCAAGATCGCCGCGGCTTCCATCGCCGTCGGCTCAGGTGTGACGACTTCGGCGACAGGTTCAATCACCGGTTCTGGCTCGACGGGCTTCGCTTCGACGACCGGCTCAGCCTTGCGGCCCATGATGGCCGCCATGCGCGATTCGGCTTCCGCCTCGGCTTCGGCTCGCAGTTGATCTTCCTTGCCTGCCGACAGGCGAGCCAGGAATGCCAGCGCATCGTCAGGACTGACGTCGCCTTCCAGGATCGCAGCGGCTTCCATCGTCGTCGATTCAGGTATCTCGGCCGCAGCCGTCTGCGCCGCAGCCGCCTGCAATGCAGCTTCTTCGACGGGCTGCTCATCATGACCCTTAACCAGACCTGCCAGGCCTGATGCGGCTGCGCCCGCCAACGCAGCTCCGCCCAGCACGAGACCCGCGCCCGCTTTGCCAACTTCACTGGCGGCGTCACCCAACGAGAAGGACGCCGTCTCTTCGACTTCGGCGCTGACCGGCTCGACGGGCGTGGCCGGAGACGGGCCAAAGGCTTCCACCAGGCGCTCGACCGTCGCGCGATCGGCATCGACGGATATCTTGCGGGCGGGCGGCGGCGCCTGGACTGCTGGCGGCGTCTCAATCTCTGGCAGCGGGCCGGTACTGCCGAGCTGTTTCAGCCAATCGGGGGTCTCTTCGGCTGGTGCTTGATCGAGCGGCGGAACTGCGACTTGCAGCTGTGACAACCAATCGGGCGTTTCACCCGACGGTTCGGCTGAGATCGCCGTTTGATCGAGCGGCCCGGTGCTGCCGAGCTGCCGCAGCCA
>JAUQXD010000441.1 GCA_030834835.1 Thermoflexales bacterium
CCCCGCCAGGCGATCTGGTTCAACAGCATGACGGGATAAGCGGCCAGCCTGTCTTTGAGTGCGGCCAGCTTGCCTGCGGACAGCAGCGGCTCGTACATCACTGCTGCCATAAAATTAAGCGCTTTCAAAAAATCCTTCGGACGCCGCAATTGGTGCGGATACACGCAATACATCTCCGGCCATTTGCGGCGCACCAGATAATAAGCCCGGCCATACATGTAATGCTGGCGTAAAAACGCTCGAAAGGTCGGCCGGTGATGGTGCAGCACTCGCACGGCGGGATCGTAATAGATCTCATACCCCAGCTGCTTGGCGCGCCAGTTGTAGTCCACGTCTTCGCCCCGAAACAACGTCTCATCCTGCGGCCCTACCTGCTCCACCACCGTCCGCTTGTAGGAAACATTCACGCCCGGCAGGGTCCGCACGGCTCGGGCAGTGGCATAGGCACTGAACGTCACCTGATCGGCAATTCGGCTGAGCAGGGATTTGCTATCCGAGCCAATAACGGCCCCGCCAATGGCCCCCGCCGCCGGATGCAGGGCGTGCAGGCGCTTTAGCTGCATGATCCAGTCCGGGAAGACTTCCGCGTCGTCGTCCGTCATGGCGATGATGTCGCCCTGGCAGTACGGCAGGCCTACGTTGCGGCTGGCCGCCAGATTCCGGTTGACGGTTTTGATGAGATCGATCCGTATCGGCGAGCGCTGCGCGAAGTCCCGCACCACGTCATCCGCGCGCTCGTCGCCGCCATTAACGATCACCACCTGATCGGGCAAAGCCGCCGAACGCTGAAGCAGGGCTTGCAAGCATTGTCGAAGCAAGTCTGCTCGATTATAAGTACAGATCAACACCGCTAAAGTAACCGGCGGTGAAGGTATATCGCTATATGTCATCATTTACTTTGGACTCGCCTTCAGTCGAAGCGTCGTCAACTCCCACAGTTTGGCATGCGCCCAGAAGTCGAAGGTAGCATTACTCGCGGCCAGTAACAGGCCGCGATAGCCTGCTCTAAACCCGCGCTTCCAAAAATAATAGTACAGAAAGACGACCACTGGACGTAGTATTAACTGATACCAGTGGAAGCGCTTGCCTTGCTTTTTAAGCTGGTCGGCCTGATACCGTGAATAACGATCAAGATTGGATAGCTGCTTAGTGATGTAAGGCATGCCGTAATGCAAAATGTGACGGCGGAGCGTTGCAACCTGGCCCGGCACCTCAAGATGTGCATGAACTTCCCTGTCCTGAAAGCGCCCCGCCGCTTTGCGGAACAGGCGCAAATGGTATTCGGGATACAAGCCGCATTCACGCACCCATTGGCCAAGCACATGATGCTTAAACGGTAGCCAGTAGCCATCCACGTCCGGCGGCGCCTGGTGCAGCGCCTGCTCAATCTCCTCGTGCAGGCCTGGCTCGAGCCGCTCGTCAGTGTCGATCTGCAGGACCCATGCGTGGGCGCACTGCGGGATCGCCCAGTTTTTCTGATTGGCCGATTGATCATAGGCGCGTTGAATAACACGTGCGCCATATTCACGGCAAATAGCCGGCGTCTCATCGGTGCTGAAGGAATCGACCACGAGTATCTCGTCCGCCCATTTCACCGACTCCAAACAATCGCGAATGAGCTCGGCATTGTTGTAAGTCGGCAGCAACACCGACAATTTCTCGCGGTTAAAGGTCTGAACCTCAGTAGTCTCGTCCATAGGTTATTTCGCTGTTGTAGAAAATGTTTAGGATAGAAATCGCTTTGAGCGTACAAGTCGAACTGCATTCCCGACCGAGTGCCAGGCTTTGGGATTCGGCGGAAAGCACGTCAGCGCCAATGCTCCCAATCCCACTCCTTTGAGTCCGCGATAGTAGCGCGCTTCAAGCAAAAACTCATTGGACCAGGCATGGAGCACCTTTATCAGGCGGCTGGCCGTTGGACGAGTCAAGCTGGATTTGGTGTGCTTGAGAAGCAATCGGCGATTGTCTTGAAACACTCTTGCTGTATTTGAGGTGGACGAGCTGTGCCCAACATGCCTTCGCACATGAACAAGCGTTTCGTTTATGCGAACACTGGGATATTTTTGAACAAGCCGTAAATACAAATCCCAGTCCTGACTACTTCTCTTGAATTTCTCGTCAAAAATCAACTCGTGGGTGCTGATTAACTGCCTGTCCAGCATCATTGTTGCATTCGACATTCTCAATTGGTGGATTAGCATACCGAAATAGAGTTCGTCGCCGGGGGGCGAAAATTCAATCTCCCCCCGAATATCAGTGGGCCAGTAGCGGTATATCTGACGATTCTCGTCAATCCATGCTACCTTCGACGAAACAAGTGCTGATGTGTACTGCTGAATGACCTGCAATTGTCGCTCCAGGCGATGAGGAAGAGACATATCGTCCGCCTCCTGGAATGCCAGGAACCTGCCCCGTGCGCCCGCAATACCTGTGTTATAGGCGGCGGCTACGCCGCGGTTGATTTTATGCGACAAAAAGCGCACCCGCTTATCCTGTTCAGACAGGCGCTGGATATATTCAGCCGAATTGTCGGTCGAACCATCATCGACAACAACTAACTCCCAGTCTTGAAAGGTTTGGTCGATTATGGATTGTATGGCCTCTCGCAGAAAGGGCATTCCGTTATAGACGGGCAAAATGACTGCTACTAATGGTGCGTTATCCATGCAAACTCCAAACTGCACTATATGAATCTACCATCTGTGTTTCGGAAAAGCGGGCTGCTAGCTGCGCGTTACGCCGTCCAAAGCTGGGGTCACGTTTAATCTTGTCTAGCATGTCATTCAATGCCTGTGCAAGCGCCGAAGCGTTGTCGGGGTCA
>JAUQXD010000442.1 GCA_030834835.1 Thermoflexales bacterium
ATTCGATCATCCGGCCGGGTTTGCCGGTCAAGCGCCCTTCCCCGGCGCAACCCCAACCGATGCGGTGGGTTGGACCAATACACCCCAGTCTTACAGTCCGGCGAAAGAGATGCGCCTGCGCGTCCTCGATTTTGGCACGGACAAATACGGCTTCAACGCCTACATCTACGACTCCACCAACGATGGGCAAGTGAATTACACCCGCGTGCTGTTTGCAACGGCTAAAGACGGCGCGGCGGCGGCAGCCAATTTGCGGCGCGGTGAGTGGGGCGACGTGAAGGTCACGATCAGCGGCGGCGCGTTGAATGGCCTGACGGCCGGCCTGCTGTTGAAAGTGGAAGAACTCAACAACGATCTCTCCAGGGTGCGCCTCTTCCACACCTCGGTCACGCGCTCTAATGCAACCTGGGTCGGCTGGTCAGAGCCGGGCTTCACGGGCGATTTTGCGGAATACGTGGCACAGAAGTTCCCCACGTCCACCGCCGCCGACTTTGCGATTCTGGAAGCCGGCATCGTCAGCGAAGAGACCTATGTTGAACAGGGGGTGTACTGGGAAACCGGCCATCACCCGTTGATCCGCTACATCCTGAAGAAGTACCAACCCGATCTGGTGATGGTCGGTTATCCCGTGACCGATGAGTTCCAGCACCAATTCCTGGGCCTGATTACGCCCAAACTGCCCAACGGCGCGGACAATCCTGCCTATGATGATGTGCAGGTCAACGGCACGCCGGACGGCCGCGTCGCCAAACGCACCGCCTTCATCAAGCGGGTCTATCGCGGCGCCGACGAGACGTTAAGACTGGTTCAATCGCTGATGCCGAAGAAGAGCAGTACCTTTGTGGCGTCCGACCACGGCTTCGCGCCACAATTCGCGGCGATCGATGCCAGCAAGGTGCTGGTCGATCTGGGCTTGCTCTCACGGCCTCAGACCTCCAACTGCCGGCCAGCCACCGGTGAAGTCATCGGCAAAGCCATCGCGTGCTGGGCGGGCGGCACGGTGCAGATTTATCTGAATCTGGCCGGGCGCGATCCGGCGGGCAGCGGTTTTACGCAGGTGGCGGCAACTGATGAAATTACGACTGTGGCGCAGATCAGGGCGGCCTTCCAGGTGCTGAGCGATCCCAACGACTGGACCGGCGATAGCCTGCCCGAAGGGTGGACGGTGATCGATCGGACGTACACCAAGGCCGAAGCGCGTTACCTCCCCAACGGGCCGGCCACCAACACCGATATGGCGCATCCCACCCGCACGGGCGATCTGGTCGTCTTCGCGTATCCGCCGTATCAGTTCGATGCGGCCACACCCGGCACGCTCGTGGCCCGATCGGCTTTCTTCGGCCAACACGGCTACGTGCCCGATGTACAGAACCTGGCGGCCAACATCAATATGCGCGCCACCTTCATCGCCGGGGGTGAAATGCTTCGCGAGAAATACGTGGCGGACGATGTGCGCACGATCGACCTCGCTCCGACGATCGCGTACCTGCTGGGCGTTCCAGAACCGCAGCACTCGCAGGGCGTAGTGCGGCTCGATCTGCTGCGTGAGGGCAAGTCGCGCACGCTGGTGCCCGTCATCGGCCTGACCGACTTCCACGGTCAACTCGAACCGACATCCATGACGATCGATGGGCGCAACGTCTCGGTCGGCGGTTCGGCACAACTCGCCACGCTGTTCGATCAAGAGGCCGCTCAATTATCTGGTCCGTCACTCTTGTTTGCATCGGGCGACAATGTCGGCGCGTCACCGGCCAACTCCGGCTTGCTGCAAGACATGCCCGCCATCGACGTGGAGAACGCATGGGGATTGGACGCCACGTCATACGGCAACCACGAATTCGACTATGGCATCGGGCGGCTGTTGCAACACCAGGCCCGCGCCAACTTCCCCTTCCTGGGCGCGAACATCGTCAGCACGACGACCGGGCTTAACCCGGATTGGGTGCAGGGCACGCACGTCTTCAACTACG
>JAUQXD010000443.1 GCA_030834835.1 Thermoflexales bacterium
TGTGTTCATTGAGTTGCCTCCCCGTGTTGCTGGTTTCTCGTGGTTCAGCTGGTTCCCTCAAACTCGGAACTGATGCATTCTGGGCGTGCCCTTAGCATACCATGTGCCGTGCCTGATGTGGATTAGGCAGGCGCGATATTCTTGTACCGCATATCTCATGTGAGATGCTCACCCAATTCGATGGGACTGGCGCGCAGATACGCCGTGGCCCGCTGTTTGCTGATCAGATCGATGATGATCCGATCGACTTGCTCCACCGACAGATCAAGCCCGTGGGCGATGTCGGCGTGTGGCAGGCCGCGCTCGTGACCCAGCCAGACCGTATCCAGAATCGCAAACGGCACGCGATAGAAAAACTCTTCCTGCGTGCTGCCGCCGGGATAGGTATCCGTGGTGGGCGTGCGCTGCTGAATTTCTTCTGGCACGTTCAAATACTTCGCCAGTTGATAGACTTGCGTTTTGAAGAGATGCGCGATCAGCTGCAAGTCGTTGCCGCCGTCGCCGTACTTCACAAAGAAGCCAAGGTCAAACTCATTTTTGTTGGCGGTGCCGATCACGGCGTAATTGCGGCGCTCCGCATGGTAGTACAGCATGCTCATGCGCGCCCGTTGTTTGAAGTTGGACGCAGCCACAATCTGCGCAAACTCGCGCACGGGCAAACGCTTGCTGTGCTCGTGACCGGCTGGATCGGTGACCGTGAGTCTGAATACATTCAGCGCCGCTTGCTCCAGCAAATTCCCGGCCAGCACAATTTTCGCTTTCCAACCCGCGCCGAAGTCCGGGAACAACCGCCTGATGGCTTCATCGCGCCGCGCGTAGCAGCCAAAGCCATTCAACGCTGCCGTGATGTCTTCGATCTCGGTCGCCACGCCGTATTGATCGGCCAGCACATGCGCCAGTCGCGCGCTATCCGGGCTGGATTCGCCTTCCGGCAACAGCACGCCGAAGACGTGATCCGGCCCCAGCGCCCGCGCGCACAGAGCCAGCACGACCGATGAATCGATGCCGCCGCTGATGCCGACGACCGCGCCCTGTTTGTGCAGCGTCTGATGCACGTGCGTTTGCAGGGCCGCCACCAGCCGATCGGTTTCCTGCGCGACGTCGATGTCTAAAGCGTGTTGATCAAAAACAAGCGAACCAGTCACGAAGTTGTCTCCTGTAGCACGGGCGCAATCACCTTGACCCGATCGGTCGGGCGCAGTGTGGCGCGGCGCGAATGAAAGTCCGTGATAAATTGCTGATGCACGAGTTGCGCCGATAAGATGCCGGCTACCGCCATATCGTCGGTTTCGCTCAGCGGTGCGCCACCGCCTGCCGCGCTGCTACGCGCTTTGGCCGCCAGCTGCGCCACCGCCTGCGGATTGAACAGCCCGGCGTCGTTCACCGATTTTTCACTGAGCAGATCGGCCACGTAGGCGGTCGCCGGATCGTCGTTGAAGAAACTACGCTGTATAGGCGCGCGATACGGCCGTTTGCGGCGTGTCCAGATGTCTTGTGGCAGCAGCGATTTGCCCAGCTGGCGCAGCAACCACTTCTCGCGCAGGCCGCGCAATTTCAGATCAGCCGGCAGCCGATTGGCAAACTCGACCACGCGATAATCGAGAAACGGAAAGCGGCCCTCGACTGAATGGCCCATCGCCACCCGATCGCCCTGTGCGGCGAGCAAGTACGACGACAGGAACGTGGTGATCTCCAGATATTGCGCCTGCGCCAGACCCGACCACTGCTTGAAACCCTTTGGAACGGGCACGAGTTCTTCTTCCAGTCGGCGCTGCACATCAGCCGGTTCGGCCAGAAAACGCTGCAGGCGCGCGGCGTTTGTCCAGCGGATGAAGTGCGAATAGTACGGCGACTGTGTATCGCCCAGGCTCTTCTTGAAGAAGGCGGTGCGGAACGCCGCACCGCTGGCGCTCAACTGCGCGATCTCAGGATACAGCTTATTCAACAACAGCGGACGAATCGTCGACTCGGGGTGTCTGGCCCAGAAGCGGCGAATCGCCATCTCCTTGAAAATGTCATAGCCGCCCAGCAATTCATCCGCGCCTTCGCCGGTGATGACTACTTTCAAATTATGATCGTGCACCAACTGCGACAGCATGAACATCGGCGCGGGCGCGGTGCGGAGCAGGGGTGTTTCGGTGTGCCAGATCACTTCCGGGAAGACGCGGCCAATGTCGGCGTGCGCGCAGTATACCACGCGGTGATCCGTGCCCAGGTAGCCGGCCATGCGCTTCTGCCAGTCGCTTTCATCGAAGGCGGGATCAGAAAACGCGATCGAGAAGGTGTCCAGTCGATTGGTGGTGTACTTCTTAATGATGGCCGTTGTTACCGAGGAATCTAGTCCCCCGCTCAAGTATGCGGCGACGGGCACATCGGCGCGTAAGCGGATCAAGGTCGCATCGATCAGCAGGTGCGTGAACTCTTCGAGATATTCGTCATCCGATCGGCGCGGCGTTTCTTCCGCGAAATTCAGCGTCCAATACGGCTGCACCGTCACTTCGCCGTCTCGCGCGATCAGATAATGCGCGGGCGGCAGTTCGTGGATACCACGAAAAATCGTGTGCGGCGGCAGGGTGCTCCAGAAGGTAAACGTCTGCGCCAATGCGGCCACATCGATTTCAGGTTTCACAGCCGGATGCGCGAACAGCACTTTGATCTCGGAGCCAACGATTAGCTGATCGGCCTGTCGGGTGTAGAAGATCGGTCGGACACCCATGCGGTCGCGCGCCAGAAACAGTTCATGTTTGCGCGTGTCCCAGATCGCGATGGCGAATTGGCCGTTGAGGTAGTTCAGGCAATCCGGCCCGTAGTCTTCGTACAGGTGCAGGATGACTTCGGTGTCCGAGCCGGTCTTGAACGCATAGCCGCGCTCGCGCAACTCGGCGCGCAGCTCCCGGAAGTTGTAGATCTCGCCGTTGCAGACGACCCAGAGGGAGTCATCGGCGTTCGATATCGGCTGATGCCCGCCGCTCGGGTCTATGATCGACAGGCGCCGCATGCCGATGCCGCAAGGGCCGTCGACATGGATGCCGTCGTCGTCGGGCCCGCGATGCGTGATCACGCGGCCCATGCGCAGCA
>JAUQXD010000040.1 GCA_030834835.1 Thermoflexales bacterium
CTATCTGGCTTCGTATCTGTCGGACGGCTTGAAGATCTACGCGTTGCTCACCGTGCCCAACGGCGATCAGCCCGCCACCGGCTGGCCGGTGATCATCTTCAATCACGGCTTCATCCCGCCCGATCAGTATCGCACCACCGAGCGCTACATCGCTTACGTCGATTGGCTGGCGCGCGCGGGCTACATCGTGTTCCGATCGGACTATCGCGGCCACGGCGACTCGGAAGGCGATCCTACCGGCGCGTACGGTTCTACCGGCTACGTGGCCGACGTGCTGAATGCGACTGCGTCAATGGCGCGTTATCCCGCCGCCGATCCCAATCGCATCGGCATGTGGGGGCACTCGATGGGCGGCTACATCACGCTGCGCTCAATGGTGATCACCAATACGATCAAGGCGGGCGTGATCTGGGGCGGCGTGGTGGGGCCGTATCCCAATCTGTTCGTGCGCCCGACGGCGACGCCGCTGCCCCCGGACTTCACGCCCGAACCGACTTCGACGGCGACCGGCGGACGAAACCGCTGGCGCAACGAACTGGTCCAGCTGTACGGCTCGCCGGAAGAGAACCCCGCCTTCTGGGATTCGATCTCGGCCAATGCGTTTTTGACGGAACTCTCCGGCCCCATTCAACTGCATCACGGTACTGCCGATAGCAGTGTACCGCTGGCTGCGTCGGAGACGCTGTATCAGCAAATGCTGGCCGTGGAAGAACTGGTGGAGTTGTACACCTATCAGGGCGACGATCACAACATCTCTCAGAGTTTCAGTCTGGCTATGCAGCGCAGCATCGAGTTCTTCGATCTGAACGTAAAGAACTTGCTGCCGCAAAGCTAACGCCTCACCCCCGTCCCCTCTCCCGGCGACAACTACCGTCGCCGGGAGAGGGGTGTCATTCCACACTCTTTACAGGGCAAAGAATCAAATGACCTCCAACACTGTCAGGACATTATTGGTGCTCAGCGCCTTATTGATATGGCCGTTGGCCGCATGCAGCGCACCCGCGCCGACACCTGTCGCGCAAATGATCGCGTCCCACACGCCGACCAGCGCACCCACTGCCGCGCCGACCAACACGCCGACGATCACTCCGACGCCGGAGCCAACGCTCACGCCTACTCCAACCGTCACACCTACGCCCACACCCCTGCCCAATCCGCTGGAGGTGCAGTTCATGCGGCAGCAGACCTATCCGGGCCGCGATCTGGTGATCGAACAACAACTGCCGCGCGGCAGCAACTACACGCAAGCGGTGGTGTCGTATCAATCGGAGGGCCACACAATCTTCGCTTTACTCACCATCCCGATCGGCGATCGGCCGCCCACCGGCTGGCCCGTCATCGTGTTCAATCACGGCTACATTCCGCCCGCAGTGTATCGCACCACCGAGCTCTACGAATCGCACGTGCGGCGATTAGCCACCAGCGGTTACATCGTGATCAAGCCCGATTATCGCGGCCACGGCGAATCCGAAGGCGACTCGCGCGGCGGCTACGGCCAACCCGATTACACGATCGATGTCCTCAACGCGCTGGCCTCGATCAAGCGCCATCCCGACGCCGATCCAAATCGCATCGGCATGTACGGCCACTCGATGGGCGGGCACATCACTCTGCGCGCCATGGTGACGACGGGCGACATCAAAGCCGGAGTGATCTGGGCGGGCGTGGTGGCGTCTTACGCCGACCTGCTCAACAACTGGCGACGGCCCATCCCCGCGACGATTCCGCCTCAGGCGCGGCGTTGGCGCGAAGAGTTTGTGGCCCGGCACGGCACGCCCGATGAGAACCCCGCTTTCTGGGACTCGATCTCGCCGATCGCGTTTGCCAGCGACGTGTCCGGCCCGATCCAGTTGCATCACGGCACCAACGATGCGGACGTGCCCACCGAATTCTCCGACAGCCTGAACCAGGCGCTACTCGACGCCGGGCGGCCGGTGGAATACTTCGTGTATCCGGGCGACAATCACAATCTGCTCAACAACTGGGGCACAGTCATGTCCCGCACCGTAGCCTTCTTCGACAAGTACGTTAAGGGTGATCAGGTCGCCAGCAATTAGGCTGCAATCCGACGGCTATCCTCATTTCAAGCCCGCGACGCGGGCTTCCCAACCCTTGCCGTCGATTTGCAATCGATGGCAAATGCCAGCCAGATCGCCACCCATTTCAAACCTGCGGCAAACTTCTCGTGCGGGTCGTCCTGCGCCAACACGCGGCGGGCGACCCGTTCCGCGTCTGGCTGCAATGCAGTTGCAATGGAATTGCAAGCATTCCGAAAGCCCTTTTTCCCGTGACTGGTTGTATACTGCGGTCAATCCAATTCAGTTCACTTATTAGACCCGGCTGAGCCACCCCCCATTATCTGGCCCAACCGGGTTTTTCGTTGCCTCGATCAAAAACGACCTCGTCGGATAATCCGACGAGGTCGTTGCGTTACCCGCGAGTCAACACGGCCGCAATCACACTCGCACAGCCGACTGTTCGGGCAGCCAGCCGGCGCGAATGGCCGTCGCCACGGCTTCGGCGCGATTTTGCACGCTCAGTTTTTGCAGCACGCTTTTCATGTGATACTTGACGGTGTTGGGGCTGATGGACATTTCTCTGGCAATGGCTTTGTTGGAATAGCCCTGCGCCACCCACTTCAACAACTCCAATTCACGCAAGGTTAGTTCGACGACAGGCTCGCGCGAGAAATCCGACAGACTGTCCAGCAGGCGCGACATGGTCTGCCGCTGCATGGCCGACTCGCCGCGCTGCACGCCTTCCAACATGGACAAGAATTCAGTCGAATCCAGACTCTTGAGCAGGTAACCGCTGGCCCCGGCCTTGACGGCATCGATCAACACCCGATCATCGTCGGAGACGGTCAACATCACGATCTTGACTTCGGGCAACTGGGCCTTGATGTGACGCGCCGCCTCGATGCCATTCATCTCCGGCATGGAGACATCCATCAAGATCAGGTCCGGCCGCAGTGCGCCTGCGGCCTCGATCGCTTCCTGGCCGTTGCTGGCGCCGCCGACCACTTCAAAACCGGCCGCCTGCAACAGACTACCGATGCCATCGCGAAAGAGCGAGTGATCGTCAACGATAAGGACACGCATGCTTAAGTCTCCCTCAGTGGCAGGCGGATCGTCAGCGTGGTGCCGACGCCAGGCCGGGTCGTGAGATAAAATTCCGCGCCGATCGCGTCGGCTCGCTCGCGCATCGTGGCGAGTCCAAAGCTCAAGCCTCGATCGGGCCGGGGCCGATCGGGTTCAAAACCGCGCCCCTCGTCGCTGATCGTGATCGCCAGCCTCCGATCGATCACCTGCAGTGATACTTCGGCCCGTCCGGCGGATGCGTGCTTGCGGATGTTGGTCAGCGCTTCCTGCGCGATGCGCAGCAATTGTAGTTCCGTTTCAGGCGGCAGGTTCAGCGTGCGCGCTTCCGGCGCAACCATGACCTTGACCGGAATATCGCTCAGGCGGCTGAACTGCGCGGCATACTCCTGCAAACCGCCGATCAGCCCCCCGCTCTGCCCGGCCATCTTCAAACCCAGAATCGCTTCGCGCACATCCACAAACAGGCCGCGCGTGGCATCTTCCAACTGCTGCAAATTCCGCTCCGCCTGCTCGATCTGCTGATTCTTCAACAACAGGCGGATGGCGATGGCCTTGGTGTTGACGTAGCCCAACACCTGGGCCATGCCGTCGTGCAGTTCGCGCGCAATGCGCTCACGCTCCTCCACGATGGCCCGCTGCCGCACTTTGGCGCGCGCCTGTTGATCGCGCATGGACTGTTCCAACTGCCGGGCCATGTCGTTAAAGGTGTCCGCCAACTCACCGATCTCGTCGTTGCCGGCCGGCAGGCGTTGGGCAAAATCTCCGTCGGCGAACTTCAACAGCGGCTCACGCATCCGATCCAAGCGGCGGATCAGCAGCCAATGCAGCAGCAGATAGGCCACCACCGCCAGCGCGATCGAGATCAGCAGCGCCAGCACAAAATCAGACGCCAGATCGCTGGCCAGATGCTCATCCAGCGTCAGTGTCGAGACCTCGGTCAGCAGCACGCCCAAGTGCGGCGCAACCGGATCGTGGCAGGCCGCGCAGGCCGGTCGATTGCGGATCGGTGCCACGAACCGCATCACACTCCCGGTCGTTGACAGAGTCAGGGCCGTCTGGCGTTGATCGGGCGGCCGCGCATGGCATTCGTCACAGCCGCCTTCTGCCGGCTGGCCGCTGCCGCCCGGACTGGAATCCACCGTTACCTCACCGGCCAGATTCAACAGGCGGACGCGCTGAATGCCGTCGGCGCTGACCACGTGCTTCAGGATACTCGTCATCATCGCCCGATCGTTGCTCAGCAGGGCCTGCTGCAACGAGCCGGACAAAGCCCCGGTCAACTGCGTCTCGACGAAGCGCGCTTGCTCATCGATCAGCAGCCGTTCGCGCCAGGCATGCACCACCGGCATAGCTTGCGACAACACCAGCATGGGCAGCGCTACGCCCAACGCCATCTTGACGCGCAGACTGCGAAAGAATCGCGGAACACCTGGCTTAGGTTGTGACACGGCGGATGGATTTCCCTGGCTTGACGGCTGGCAACGATTATAACAGCAAGCAGCGGGCTAAATCAACCGTGGCAGCCTAACGTATTACAGTCGCAGCTGCCCGAAAAAAGTAACTCCCCGGCTGGTACTTTAGTCCATCACCAGCCCGATGGTGCGCTACCGGCCGCCCACTGTGATAAACTGGGCATGTCCCCGACAAACTATAACTAATGGAGTCAGCCATGTCTCATATCAACGTCCGCTTATTGATGAGAATCGTTGCCGCCCTGTCGTTAGCCACCGTAGCCATCTGGGCCTTCACCACCCGATCGGCCCAGCCGCTGCCCGCGCGCCCTGTGCGCATAGCGGTCGACGCCGACGGCCCGCGGCCCGATCATCCGGGCGAGGCCGTCTTGTTCCGGCGCTTATCGCTGCAAGACGAAAAGGGCGAGATTCCGCTGAACGGCCTGACGCGTGGCGTGGCGCAGGCCAAAGCAATGGCCGCACACGCGGCCACTCGCGCCCCGAATGGCGGCCCGCATGGCGGCGGCATCGGCACTACGGCATGGACATGGATCGGGCCGGGTAATATCGGCGGGCGCATCCGCTCGATCGTGATTTCGCCGACCAACACCAGCGCCATGTGGATCGGCAGCGTGTCCGGCGGCATCTGGAAGACGACCAACAGCGGCACAACGTGGCAAGTCGTCGACGACTTCATGGCGAACCTGGCCGTGTCCACGTTGATCATGAACCCGGTCACGCCGTCGATCATGTACGCGGGCACGGGGGAAGGCTTCTACAATGCGGATGGCATCCGCGGCGCGGGCGTCTTCAAATCGATCGACGGCGGCGCGACGTGGGCGCAACTCGCCTCAACCGCGGACGGCAATTGGCTCTACGTCAACCGATTGGCCTTCTCGCCCAACGGCGCAACGCTGTTGGCGGGTACGCGCTCGGGCACATGGCGCACCACCAACGGCGGCAGCAGTTGGACGCGCGTGATCGTCACCGAAACGCTCGACGTTGATTTTGATCCGACTGACAACCTCAAGGCCGTCGCCAGCGGCTATTATGGCCGCGTCTGGTATACCATCAATGGCGGCGTCACCTGGAATCCGGCCAGCGGGATCTCCGGCAGCGGGGATCGGGTCGAATTAGCCTACGCGCCCAATGCACCGGCCACCGTGTTCGCGTCAGTCGATCTGAGTTCCGGCACGCTGTATAAGAGCACCAACGGCGGGCAATCGTACACGCAAGTCAGCACAGGCTACAACTATTTAGGCTCACAGGGCTGGTACGACAACATCGTGTGGGTCGATCCGACCAACGCCAATACACTCATCGTGGGCGGCATCGATCTGTGGCGCAGCACCAACGGCGGCGCGACCTTTACGCAGATCAGCCAGTGGTACAACTCGCCCTATTCCGCCCACGCCGACCATCACGCCATCGTTCACGATCCCAATTTCAACGGCGCCGGCAACACGACCGTATTCTTTGGCAACGATGGCGGCATCTATCGGGCCGGCAACGTGTACACCGTCGTCGGCACCAGTGGTTGGCAAGAACTCAACAACAACCTGGGTATCACGCAGTTTTACGGCGCGGCGGGCAATGGCGGCAGCGGCATCATAGTCGGCGGCACGCAGGACAATGGCACGCTGCGCTATAGTGGCGGCACGGAAACGTGGACCGATATGTTCGGCGGCGACGGTGGCTACAACGCGGCTGACCAAACCAACAGCAACTATTTCTACGGTGAATACGTCTACCTGAACATTCACCGCAGCAGCAACGGCGGCACGTCGTCCGACTATATCAGCGGCCAGTACTGGAACGGCGTGGCGTGGGCGTGGAAGAATCTGCCCTATCGCATCGAAGACGCGCGGCTGTATCAGGCCAATTTCATTGCGCCCTTCGTGCTCGATCCCAACAACGCCACGCGCATTCTGGCCGGCGCCCGATCGCTGTGGCGCACCGACGATGCCCGGACGACCAACACCTCATCGACCGGCCCCACCTGGGCTAACATCAAAGCACCTACCGGGGGCAACAGCAACATCAGCGCCATCACTGTAGCGGCCGGCAATTCCAGCCTCATCTGGGTCGGTCACAACAACGGCGATGTGTACTCGACGACGAATGGCACGGTCGTTTCGCCCACGTGGTCGCGCGCCGATCTGGGTACACCCAATCTGCCCGCGCGGCAGGTCACGCGCATCACGATCGATCCGGCCAACGCCCAGAAGGTCTACGTGACCTTCGGCGGGTTCAGCGCCGATAACGTGTGGCGCACCACCAACGGCGGCGCGACGTGGAGTGACATTACCGGCAGCGGCCTGACGGGCCTGCCCAACGTGCCCGTCCGCAGCCTGGTCATCAATCCCAATAATGCCAACTGGCTGTATGTCGGCACCGAGGTGGGCATCTTCGCCAGCGAAGACGGCGGCGCAACGTGGACCGTGCCCCATGACGGCCCCGCCAATGTCTCGGTGGATGAACTGTTCTGGCTCAATTCCAACACCTTGATCGCGGCCACGCACGGTCGGGGCCTGTACAAAGCCACGCTCGGCACGATCCTGAGCGGCGATATCACCCGCAGTGAAGTCGTCGGCAACAGCAACGGCGCATTCGATCCCGGCGAGACGTTGGGCCTGCAAGTGGCCCTGACCAACGGCGGATCGCTGGCGGCCACCGGCGTCACGGGCACGGTACAGATCATCACGGGCAATGTCACGGCGATCAATGCGGTGTCCGTCTATCCCGACATCGCGGCCGGAGCGACGCAGACCAACACGGCGCTGTTCACCTTCAACATCAACAGCGCGCAGCCCTGCGGTCAGGCGTTAACCTTCGTTTTCACCGCCACCTACAATCTCACTCAGACCTGGGCGACCACGATTGAAGTACCGATCGGTACGCCGACGCTCGGCGCAGTAACGACGTACACCTCGGTCGATGTGCCCAAGACGATTCCAGACAACAACTCGGCCGGCGTGAACTCCACGCTCGCGATCGGCGCAGCGGGCACGCTCGGGGATGTGGACGTGCGCCTGACTAATCTCACGCATACCTATGACGGTGACT
>JAUQXD010000444.1 GCA_030834835.1 Thermoflexales bacterium
TCTTCGATCAGATGCTCGGTCACGATCTGATCGGGGATCACACCGATGACGCGGCCGCGCTGGCCGGTGGCCTTAATCTTGAAACTGATCTTGTCCCAATCCACATTCATGGAACTGCGCACGCGAATTTCGCGGCCTTGCTTCTCATACGGCAGCAATTGCCCATCGCGAGCCACGACGTTGCCGCCGCGCAAAACCATCTTCGTCGTGACGTTGCGCAGATTGTCCAATACCACCAGGTCAGCGCGGCGGCCGGGCGCAATCGCGCCGCGATCGTTCAGGCCGAAGTAGTTGGCGGGGTTGAGCGTGCCGATCTGAATGGCCGTGACGGGATCGATCCCCGATCGGATGGCGCGCCGGATCAGGTAATCGATGCCGCCCTGATCGAGCAGGTCGCTCGGCTGGCGATCGTCCGTGCACCAGCAGATACGGGCCGACGTGGCGGGCGTGATCAGCGGGATCAGCGCATCCAGATTGTGCGCCGTCGTCGCCTCGCGGATGAAGATCACCATGCCCTGCCGCAATTTCTCGCGCGCTTCTTCGACGGTAGTGCACTCGTGATCGGAGCCGATGCCGGCCGCCACGTAGGCGTTGAGATCACGGCCCGATAGGCCCGGCGCGTGCCCGTCGAGAATTTTGTCCCCGAATGCCTTGATTTTCGCCAACACATCAGGGTCGCCATTAATCACGCCGGGATAGTTCATCATCTCGGCCAGGCCCAGCACCCACGGATAGTTCTTGAAACTGTCGATGTCGTAGTAACGCAGCGTCGCGCCGGACGTTTCCATATCGGTGGCGGGCACGCACGAGGGTAGCATCACAAACATGCTGAGCGGATTGTACTTGGCGGCATCGAACATGAAGCGGATGCCTTCCAACCCCAGCACATTGGCGATCTCGTGCGGGTCGGTGATGACGGTGGTCGTGCCGCGCGGGACGACGGCGCGCGCGAACTGCGACGGCGGCACCATGCTGCTTTCGATGTGGACGTGCGCGTCGATGAAGCCGGGCGCGATAACTTGCCCCGTCACGTCGATCGTTTCCTTAGCGGTATAGCCGCTGCCTACCGCCACGATTTTGCCCTCGCTGATGGCGACGTCGGCCTGATGCACTTCGCCGGTGAAGACGTTGACGATCTGCCCGCCCTTCAGCAGCAGATCGGCGGGTTCATCCCCGCGCGCGATGTTGATGATTTGATTGAGTTCCATTTAAGCCTCAGTAAACTGGTAGATTGGTAAATTAGGGATTAGTAAATTAGGGGTTGGTACATCGATCGTCTGGTAACTGATCTACCAACTTACTAATTTACCAATGTACTAATCTACCCGTTAATCAACTTCTTCGAAATACGATTGTGCTGTTCCGTAATCTTGCTCACATCCGCCGTGAGCAACTGCCCATCTTCCACTATGATACGACCATTGATGACGGACAGATCGACGCGCTGTGGCGCACAGAAGACGAGGGCGGCCTGCGGATCGTGCTGCGCGCCTGCGTAGTCCAGGCGGTTCAGATTGACGCCGATGAAGTCCGCACACTTGCCGGGTTCGAGTGATCCGATGTCGTCGCGGCCCAGCACCTTCGCGCCGCCCAACGTGCCTAACTCCAAAGCCTCTAACCCCGTCAGGCCAGCCGGATTGCCCATCACGCGCTGAAGCAGCATTGCCTGTCGCACTTCGGCCAGCATGTGCGATCCATCGTTGCTGGCGCTGCCATCGACGCCCAGACCGACAGGCACACCCGCATCGATCATGGCGCGGATGGGCGCGATGCCGGACGCGAGCCGCATGTTGCTGGTGGGGCAGTGGGCGGCGCCGGTCTGCGTGCGCGCCATCAATGTGATGTCCTGCGGTCGAACGTGGACACTGTGCGCGTACCACACATCGTCGCCCAGCCAGTTGACCTGCTCCGCATATTCTACGGGCAAGACGCCAAACATCTGCTTGCAGAAATCGTCCTCGTCGTAAGTCTCGGCCAGATGCGTGTGTAATTGTACCTTGTATTGCCGCGCCAATGCCGCCGCCTCGCGCAT
>JAUQXD010000445.1 GCA_030834835.1 Thermoflexales bacterium
CGCGCGAGTCTTCATGGGTTCCAGCGGCGCGATGGTGCTGGGCTTTGCGTTAGGGAGTCTGAGCATCATCGGCGGCGCGAAGGTCGCCACAGTGTTGCTCGTGCTGGCTGTGCCGATCCTCGACGTGGCGTGGTTGATCGTGTTGCGCATCCGGCGTGGGACATCGCCCTTGCGCGGTGGGCGCGATCATCTTCACTTCCGATTGGTCGATCTGGGCCTCTCGCCCCGGCAGATCGTCGCGGGTTACTGGCTCATTAGTTTCCTATTCGGAGCACTGGCACTGTTGATTGAAGCGCGGATTTATAAGCTGCTGGCGTTGGGCGCACTCGCCGTCGTCACTCTTGGTGTGATGGTGTGGGCCTCACGGACGGATAAGGCATGACACGCTTGACGATCCTGCACACCAATGATCTGCATGCACAAATTCAGCAGTTGGTCCGCATCGCCGCGCTGGCGAAGACCATCCGACGCGAAGTCGAAGCGGGCGGCGGATACTGCGCGCTGTGGGATGCCGGCGACGCCGAAGATACCACGCTCTTTGAAAGCAGTATGACCAAAGGCAGCGCCGTCATGGCGATGCTGCGCGGCGCAGGCTACGAATTGGAAGCGCTGGGCAACGCCTCGCCGCTGCGGTACGGCCCGCAGTGTGTGCGCGATCTGGCCGCGCAGTTCGGTCAGCCGCTGTTGTGCGCCAACATGATCGATCCGCAGACATTGACGGTGGTCGACGGTCTGATGCCGTATGTCATTCGCCGCTACGGCGAGATCAACGTCGGCCTTATCGGTCTCACTGATCCAATGGACAGTTATCAGGTCTTCAAGCTGATCACGCCTGCGCCCGACGCCATACTGCCGTCGCTCATGGATGAAGTCCGGGCGCGGGGCGCGCAGACCATTATCGTGCTGTCACACTGCGGCTCAAAGAAAGACCTGGCGCTGGCCGAAGCGGTGAATGGCATCAATCTGATCATCGGCGCGCACGATCATGTCGCCATCGATCCGCCGCTTGTTGTCAACGGGACAGTCATTGCCCAGGCCGGCGACTTAGGCCGCTTCCTGGGACGGCTCGATCTCGAACTCGATCCGATCACCGGCCGCATCGCGGCGCATCACGGCGCACTGATCCCGATCGGCGACGACCTACCGATCGATGCCGACGCGCAGGCCGCTATCGATCAACAACGCGCGCGCGTGCAAACACTCACGGCCCGCGTCATCGGCCGATCGAGCACGCCGCTCGACCTCGCGCACGATCGACCATCATCTGCCGGGCAATTGTTGGCCGACGCCTTGCTGGATCGGATGCAGGCCGAGATTGCTTTGGCCTTGAGCGGACAGTGGACTACCGGTCTGCCGATCGGCGAGATCACGGTCGGCGCACTGTTTGCAGCCAATCGCTCACCAGCGAATCCGGGGCGTGCGCGCCTGACGGGTGAGCGCATTCAGCATTTTCTACGCGAGTCATTGAAGCCAGAAAATCGCTCACGCACACCCAAAGGGCTGCGCGGCGTGCCGATCGGTTGGCCCAACTCCGCTGGCCTGCGGCTTCAGTTCGATCCGACTATGCTCGATGGTTTCGCGGCTTACGTCGGCGATCAGCCGCTGCAAAGCGATCGAACCTATGTCGTCGCCGCAACTGATTTGGAGTTTTCAAACTTCATCGGGTATTTGAGTCTGGATCACACCGAGGTAGACTACGAACTGCCGACCATCATACCGGAAGTGCTGGAGGACTACATCGCCGCGCATTCACCGTTGAGCGTGACGTTTTAGGACTTCTTGCGACGCGATGATCGATCATCGCCGGGATCCGTTGTATACGCGACGCGCTGACCTTTCACTCGCCCGACTGTTTGTTCGGACAACCAGATCAGCACGACGAATGGCAGATCGACCATTAGTGTAATCGTGAAAGCCGCGGCCAGCCAGCGCAGCATATCGCCGATGATCGCGCCCACCCCTTCCACCGCAGAATTCCAGCCGAATAACAACGCGGCACCCAACATGACCCCGCTGAACAAGATCACCGGCGGCCACGTTTCCCGATCGGCGGGACTGGGCACCATCGCATTGGCTATCGCAAACAAGAAATACAAACCGACCCACGCATCGGGCGCGCTGAGCACATTGCCCAGTGAGGCGATCACCGCGCCGACGTTGTCGCTGCGCACCGCATCACCCAGGCTACTCACACCAAACTGCAACACGCTGATCAACAGCACGGCCGCGCTGCCAAAAAGCAGCGGCGCAAGACCGATCAAACTGGCCCGCACCGCATCGACTCGCTCGACTTGCACGGAGCCTAGCCGCACGTGCCCATCCGGCTGACGGCTGGGGATGATCGTGAGGTTGGCCGACTTCACGCCGAGCAATGACGCCATCAACGCGTGAGCGATCTCATGAAGTGCGACGCCGGGCAGCAGCGGCAGCGCATACACCATCAACGCGGCGTCCTCGTGGCCGGTCAACAGATACGCCACGCCATGCAGATGTTTATGAATCCACTTCTGGATCAGCACCAGCATCAACAGCGCCAGCACAAACCACACATACGGTGAGATCGACATAGCAGCGAAACGCCTTAGATCAAGCCCGTTGCGGCTACGCCGCGCCGCAACTTGAATTTGCCTTTTTTCTCGACACTCGATATACTTGAAACCAGCTCTTCAATCACTTCGATGAGAGGGCAAAAAATTTTCTACCCCCAAGGAGAAATGTCATGGCAGCGAAACGTTTGACGAAGTCGGAGTTCATTGGCGCGATCGCCAAGCAGAGTGGTCTCGAGAAGAAGCAGGTCGTGGCCGCGCTTGATGCGATGAACGCCATCGTCATCAAGCAGCTCAGCAAGGCACCGGGTGAAGTCGTCCTGCCCGGTCTGCTCAAACTCGTCACGGTCAAGAAGCCGGCGGTCAAAGCGCGCCCCGGCATCAACCCCTTCACCAAGGAGCCGACCGTCTTCAAAGCCAAGCCGGCCACCAAGGTCGTGAAGGC
>JAUQXD010000446.1 GCA_030834835.1 Thermoflexales bacterium
ATGCCTCCTGCATTGGACACAATCAGGTTGTTTTCAATCAATGACCCCGATGTGCTTCTGATCCCGATGCCGCCCCGGCCATGATTATTCTTGACAATGTTGTTTCTGATGGCTACAGCGTTGGTTTCCCAATAAGGATAGATGACAATGCCATAGCCTGCCGAAGCGAGGCCGCTGCCGCCGCCATTTTGTATTGTGAATCCTTCGACTGTGATTGTCCCGGCCTCGATGGTGACGACTGAGTCCAGATTGCCGCCATCAATAATTGTTGTTGTCGGCCCGGCCAGACTCTTGATCACAATTTGCGGTTGGGGAGGTACCCCACCCCAAACGTGAACATTTTCGTAGTAAGTGCCGGGATGCACCATCACCGTATCATTGTTTCTCGCCTCTTCGACTGCGTGTTGGATGGTGGCAAATGGCGCCGCTGCCGAGCCGTTTCCGGTTACGTCGGAACCGGTGGTAGCGACGTACCATGTTTTTCCCTGGGCCGTGGCAGTATGTAGCGCGACCCAGCCGCTAAAGATTAGCACCGCCATCAGGCAAACGATTCCTACTTTCAACAGCCACGTGAGTTTCAAAGTATGTCTCCTTGGAAGTAAGATGTCGGGATATAAAATACCCTGCGTAGGGGATTGCGCTTGACCATGAGTGAGGGTGATCACTGAAAAGACCGTCTGACATCGAGGCGAAACACGCTATTGCGGTGATGTCAAGTTAATGTTTGCTAATGGGTCTTGGAATTCAACAACCGATGCGCTTTGATCGCCAGTTGCAGCGCCAGCCGCGTTTCAGGATTATCCAGATCGATCGACGCAATCTCGGCGATGCGTTCCAAACGATATTGCAGCGTGTTGCGGTGGATGAACAGGGCTTCGGCGGTCTGGCTGAGGTTGCCATGATGGGCAAAGAAGGCTTCGAGGGTATCCAGTAAATTGCTATGCTGTTCAATGTCGTACTTCGTCAATGCGCCCAATGTCTCAGTACAGAACGAGACCAGATCAGGGTGTTCGGCCATCTTGAACAACAAGCGATATACGCTGAGGTCGCCAAAATAGACGGGGTTGCGCTCGTCGAGTTGCTGCGCCATTTCCAGCGCCTGTTCTGCTTCCCGATAGGACGTGCGCCATTCGGTGACATTGTTGGCCGCGCGGCCCAATCCGCATCGCAGCGTCGCTTTGGGATATTCGGCGGTGGTCCGCGAATAGATCGTGGCGGCCAGATCGCGCGCGGGCTTCACCGACGAAGCGGTTTCCAGCGTCACAAAGATGCCGGCATGGCGTTTCGGAGTATCGATGCGCACCAGTGCGGCGACGCGGCTCAGGCCGAGTTCGCCGTTGATGACCGTTTCCAGCCGGCGCAGCGAAGGCTGATTCTCGCCTTCCCAGGCAAATACAATCGCAGCGTGCGGCGCGGCCACATCGTGGCCCAGCTGCCGCGCCCACTGTTCGGTTTCCTTTTGCGTCACGCGTCCGGCCAGCAACGCATCGATGAATTCACCGCGCAATTGTTTAGTGACCGTGCTGACGGCTTTCGCTTTCGCCATCTCCAGCGCGCACGCTTCCGCGCCCTGTTCGGCCACCAGCGTATCCAGCGCGTCCAGTTCCTCGGCCACGCCGATCAGCGACAAGTAGCCGCGCGCCACATCCTTCACCACGATCGGCGTGACCAGCCGCGACAGGCCGCCCGGCAAAACCTGATGCTCGATGCTGCGCCAGTTCGCCACGCGCTTGCGATCGGTCCAGCCTTTGGGCAGCCGATCGGGATCCGTCAATGATTGCAGGATGTCGTTCCACACCGTACTCAACGTCGGATGTGTCCACGTGGCGATCGGGAGCAGGCGCTTGTCCTGCACGATCACGCCTTTGCGCGTCTGATCGGCCATCGCCCACACGATCGATTCCAGCCCGGCCCCCTCGGCCACCAGGTGTTCCAGCTGGCCGCGCACCTGCGCCGCACGCTGCGCAGTCTGCGCCTGCCGATTGGTGATCAAGGTCAACACGGCCTGGTGGACGGCGCGCATGGCAGTGCCCGGCGGGAGAATGATCACAGGCAAGGTGGCCGCCCGCGCGGCGGCGAGCACATCGCCCGGCACATGACCGATCGTGATCACCGCGGCCGTGCCCGCCTGCGCCAGCCGTCCGATCAATGGCGGCACGTCTTCATCGGCGGGCAGCAACACGACATCGTCGGCTTCAAAATCCTGAAGCGGCGAAGCCGCGGCGACCACGGCCCATTTGACGATGCGCGCGCGTTGTTCATCGGCGCCGACGAATTCCGCGTTACTGGGCAGGGCCAATCGGATCAGTTCACCTAACGTAACGGGGGCAGAAATTTGTTTCATAGGCACTCGATGTAGGCATAAGGTTAAGTGCCGTCATTTTACCACTGATTCGCGTGAGAGCGGCGGCGGTCTTTGAGCTGTATCCCTGACTTTTAAGCCAGTTTGATCGGGTGGGGCGGCTGCTCGATCGGGTAGGGATTGGCTCACGACCGATTACTTTTCATCGCCGACTGCGACTTACCGCGTGTAGACTGCCGGTCCCGATCGGCCATCTCAGCGTCATGAGGAGCATACGATGTCAGAGCCGCAGCCTTTGGAAAAAGACAAAGAACCCCGTCACTGGATTCTGCAGACGTTTGGCCTTGCCTTCGGGCTGGCCGTATTGCTCGTGGTGATGGTGACGGCGGTAGTGATGGCGGTAGAATCGCCGTCGAACCGGCGGGCGGCCGTCCGTGCCGAGCCAATTTCATCGACCACGGCGCCTGACGCGATGGCAGCGGCCGCGCCAGGGCATTCTGGCGCACCGGAACAGGCCGTTACTGAGGCGCCTATTGCTACAGTCGAGCCGACTCAAACGCCCATTGCGAGGGAAGCCGCTGTGGCGGCGCCCACTCAAACGACGTTCGACGTTAATCTGCCCTTAGTGGCCAATCAAAACCGGCGCACCATCGCGCAAGCGCCTGCGCGTACGCCGTTGCCGACAGCAACGCCGTTGCCATCGGCAACGCCGGTACGGACGGCGACGGCGCGATCGGTGGCGCGCTCAGCCGTGGCGACGCGTACTGCCGCGCCGAAATCATCAACACCGGTTCAACGCCAACCGGCGCGCACGGCCACACCCATACGTGCATTAGACTTTAGTTTCTATGTGAAGGAATACTGTGCCACTGAACGATCCCGTCAGATTCTCAAGGTCGTGATCACAGGCCACGGGGGAGCTCCGCCTTATACCTACTACAACGACGCGACCCAGATCGGCCAGACTACCGAGGGTACCGTTGCGTTGGAAGTGAAGGCCGCCCTGGGTAACCCGGTGCCGTTCAATCTCACCGTGGTGGATAAGACGGGGCAGCGCTTTAACCAGACATTCTTCTATAAGTCGACAGTGCACTGCTATTGGAAGCCGTTGAAGTAACCTCGGCGTGAAATAGAAAACAGCGGGCTTCCTAAGCATGAGGAAGCCCGCTGTTTGTTGTCTGAGGCGCTGCTACGCCTTAGGCGTCGTAGTACAGGTAGAATTC
>JAUQXD010000041.1 GCA_030834835.1 Thermoflexales bacterium
AGGCGACTGGAAGACCTCGGCCTTTGTGCGCGCGGTGAAGGTCATGGCGGCCGGTCTGCCTGGCGGTTCGTCTTTCATGGAAGACTACACCTATCATCTGGGTGGCAGCAGCCCGCAAGTCCTGGGCGCGCATATGTTGGAGGTCTGCCCATCGATTGCGACCGCGAAGCCGTCACTGGAAGTCCACCCGCTCTCGATCGGCGGCAAGGCCGATCCCATCCGCCTGGTCTTCAACACACCGGCTGGTCCCGCCATCAACGTGTCGGTGATCGATATGGGCGACCGCTTCCGCATGATCGTTAACGCGGTGGGTGTTGTCGCACCCCCTGCGCCGCTGCCCAAGCTACCCGTCGCGCGTGTGGTCTGGGTGCCGCAGCCTAATTTGAAAGTGGCGGCTACGGCGTGGATTCTGGCCGGCGGTGCGCATCACACCGTGTTCAGCCAGGCGATCGGTGCGGAGCATCTGGAAGATTTCGCCGCGATGGCGGATGTAGAATATTTGCTGATCGACAACGGCACAAAGTTGTCGGAGTTCAAGAAGGAACTGCGCTGGAACGATCTGTACTATCACCTGATGACGCCGCGACGCTAAAGCGGGAATCCAGGAACCGATTGAAGGGTGGATGCCCGACGGAAACACTCGGGCACACTTGCACCCACTGCGTGCAGTGCGGTGTGACGAATGCGCAAGTGAGAGCACTATGACCGAACTCGATCTGAAACTCGATCGCATCAAAGACTTGCTGGCGAAGTATGGCGTCAACGCGTTGCTCTTGCAGCGGAGCGCTTCGTTTGCGTGGGCCACGTGCGGCGGTTCGTCGTACATCAATACCGCGACGGATTTCGGTGTTGGCTCGCTGCTGATCACGCCGACGGGGCGCTATCTGATCACCAACAACATCGAAGCACCGCGCTTTGATCATGAAGAACATCTGGCTGCGCAGGGCTGGGAGTTCAAACTTGCGCCGTGGTTTGAGACGAACGGCACGGTGGCGAAATTGACGCGCGGCTTGAAACTCGCAGCGGATAGCACTTTCCCCGGCGCGATCGATCTATCCGGCGAAATCTCGCATCTGCGCGCCGACCTCACGCCCGAAGAAGGCGAGCGCTTCCGCGAGGTCAGCCGCCTGTGCGCCAGCGCGATGGACACCGCAATTCGCGCCATTCGCCCGGGTATGACGGAGTTTGAGATCGCCGCCGTGCTCAATCGGGAGACGCAGGCGCGCGGGGTGTTGCCCAGCGTGTGCCTTATCGCCACTGACGAGCGCATCTTCAACTATCGGCATCCACTGCCCACCGATAAGAAGATGGACAAGTATGCGATGCTGGTGCTGTGCGGCCGCAAGTATGGTCTGGTATGTTCGCTGACGCGGTTGGTGCACTTCGGTGCGTTGTCGAGCGAACTGCGTCACAAGATGGAAGCGATCGCGGAGATCGATGCGACGTTCATCACGGCGACGCGGCCCGGTACAACCATCGGCGAAGTGTTCCGGCAAGCGACGGATGTGTATGCGGCCACGGGTTTTCCCACGGAGTGGCAGCTGCATCATCAGGGCGGCCCGGCGGCGTATGAACCGCGTGAATGGCTCGCGACGCCGACTTCGACGGAGGCGGTGAAGGCCGGGCAAGTGTACGCGTGGAATCCGTCGATCACGGGTGCGAAGTCTGAAGACACAATTTTGATCGGCGCGAATGACAATGAGATTCTAACCCAGATTCCCGATTGGCCGCTGTTGCCGATCGAGATTGGCGGGCAGATCGTCAATCGACCGGCGATTTTGGAAGTGTAGAGACGGATCGCGGAAGAACGGATAGGGCAAGTTATTCGTGAAAGCCGTGACTTCTCAATCCGCAATCAGCAATCAACAATCAGCACTTCACAGGAGACGAACATGAATCGCGACAATTCCCAAAAAGCAATCGAGAGCGGCAAGACCGCGCTTGGCATCGAGTTCGGCTCAACGCGCATCAAGGCCGTGCTGATCGGTGATGATCATAAGCCGCTGGCCTCGGGCAGCTATGAGTGGGAAAACCGCTATGAAAATGGCGTCTGGACTTACAGCCTCGAGGATGTCTGGACGGGCTTGCAGGCCAGCTATCGGGCGCTGAGCGACGAAGTGCTGGCGAAGTACAACACGCCGCTCAAGACCGTGGGCGCGATCGGCTTCAGCGGCATGATGCATGGCTATCTGGTGTTCGATAAGGACGGTAATCTCCTCGCCCCGTTTCGGACGTGGCGAAATACCATCACCGGAGAAGCCGCCGAGAAACTCACTGCATCGTTCCAATTCAACATCCCTCAACGGTGGAGCATTGCCCATCTTTATCAGGCGATGTTGAACAAAGAATCGCATGTCAAGGACATTCACCATCAGACCACGTTAGCGGGCTATGTCCATTGGAAACTGACGGGGCAAAAAGTGATGGGCGT
>JAUQXD010000447.1 GCA_030834835.1 Thermoflexales bacterium
ACATCGTCAGCGCCATTTTGCTCGTGCGCGTGATGGGCGCGCCCCTGTTAGCGATCGGCGATTTAGTCTGCGCTCTCATCGCCCCGACGAAGCAGCCCCACCGCCGATTATTGATCGGCGCGGCGATCGAGTGTGCCGTCAGTGCTTTTGCCGTGCTGCGATTCTTGTTTCTGCTGCTGATGGCGGGCCAACCCGATTAAGTTGCGGCGCACACTGCCCCTGTGATCAACCGGAAACTCCGGGTTGGTCATGGGGTATTTTTGTTGGGCGAGACATCATCTGTTCCAGCCAGTCGGCATGATACAATGTTTGATACAACAAGAGTGTCCCAATGAGTAAACTGGTCATCGTCGAATCGCCTGCTAAAGCCAAAACCATCGCCAGCGTGCTGGGCGCGGGTTACGTCGTGCGCGCCTCGCTGGGCCACGTGCGCGATCTGCCCGATAAAGAACTGGGCATTGATCTCGATCGCAACTTCAAGCCGACCTATCATCTGCTGCGCGCCAAATCGAAAACGCTGAAGCAGCTGCGCGAAGCCTTAGCCAACGCCGATGAACTCTACCTCGCCACCGACCCCGATCGCGAGGGCGAAGCGATCGCGTGGCATTTGCAGCAGGCGCTCAAGCCCAGAGTCCGCACCCAGCGTGTGACCTTCCACGCCATCACCCCCGCCGATATTCAAGCCGCCTTCGCACAGCCGCGCGCCATCGATATGCAGCTGGTCGATGCGCAGCAGGCCCGCCGCGTGCTCGATCGATTAGTCGGCTATCAAGTCTCACCGTTGCTGTGGAAATCGACGGGCGGCAAGAGCGCGGGCCGCGTGCAGAGTGTGGCGCTGCGATTGGTGGTCGATCGCGAGCGCGAGATTCGCGATTTTGTGCCGCAAGAATACTGGTCCATTCACGCCGATCTGGCGAAGCAGCCCGATCATGCTCAGCACTTTCTGGCACGCTTAATTCAAATCGGCACGCAAAAAGTCGGTCTCGATCAGTCCATCCACCTCAAGACGAAAGAGGATGCCGAACGCATCATCGCCGATCTGCAAGGCGCGGTCTATCGCGTGAAAGACCTCAAGACCGAACGCAAAGCGCGCAAGCCGTGGCCGCCCTTCACAACCAGCACGCTGCAACAATCCGCTTCCGCCCGATTGCACCTCTCGCCCGCCGAAACGATGAAGATTGCGCAAGAATTGTATGAAGGTGTAGATATTGGCGAAGGGAAACCGGTTGGCCTCATCACCTACATGCGCACCGACTCGACGGCGATTTCGCCCGAAGCACAGGCCGCCGCGCGCCAGATGATCACCGATACACTCGGCGCGAAGTATTTGCCCGAAGCCGCGCCGCAGTACAAGACCAAAGTCAAGAACGCGCAAGAAGCGCACGAGGCGATCCGACCCACGGATGTGCGCCGTTATCCCAAGCATTTGCAATCGCATCTTTCACCGCGCCAGTTTCAAGTGTATGACTTGATCTGGCGGCGCTTCGTCGCTTCGCAAATGGCCGCCGCGTTGTACGATGTGACCACGGTGAATGTCGCGGCGACGGCGGAAGGGAAACCGCCCTTTCTCTTTAGAGCCGTCGGACGCGATCTGGTCTTCGATGGTTTTCTGCGCGTGTGGCAGGAGGAAGACAAATCGGACGACGAGGATGAACCACAGACGCTGCCGCCGCTGAGTGTGAACGAACTGCTCGATCTGCTGGCGCTGATTCCGAAGCAGCATTTCACGCAGCCGCCGGGCCGCTACACCGAATCGGCGCTGGTGAAGGCACTTGAAGAGCGCGGCATCGGGCGACCCAGTACGTATGCGGCCATCATCAAGACGTTGAAAGATCGAGACTATGTGGTTTTGGAGAAGCGCGTCCTATCGCCGACAACGTTGGGCGAAGCGACGTGCGACGCTTTGATCGCCGCTTTCCCTGAGGTGATGGACTACACGTTCACGGCGCAGGTTGAAGACTGGCTGGACGATGTCTCACGCGGGGAACGTGATTGGGTGAAGGCGCTGACAGAGTTCTACACGCCCTTTGCGTTGGCGTTGGAATCGGCGGCGGCCAAGATGTTGCCCTTCAAAGGCGAGAAGATCGATCGGGCGGCGGGCACTTTCAAAAAGCGGACTTCGACGAAACGAGGTGGCCGATCCAAATCAAATGCACCCAAGGCCAGGCCCGCCCTCGATCCGAATGCGCCTGTCTGCCCTAAGTGCAACTCGCCGATGATGAAGCGCACCGGCCCACGCGGCGAGTTCTGGGGCTGCTCGACCTATCCGAAGTGCAAGGGCACGCGACCACTGTCATAGATCAACCGTCTGCCCCTCACGCGCCGAGCGATAGATCGCGTCGATCACGGCGATGCTGCGGCGGCCTTCGCGCCCATCCACCAACGGTGAATGTCCCGCACGAATTGCGGCGGCAAAGTCCTGATACTGCGCCGTGTGTCCCGCCGCCGTGATGTCCATCGGCGCGGCTGCGCCGCTGCTGACCTCTGCCTCCAAGACGTGATCCTCACGCGGATCGATCAGGTGCCATTCCAGACGCGCCTGCCCCTTGTGATATATCGCGCTGCCATTCGTGCCGACGATTTCCAATCGCTCAGGATAGCCGGGATAGGCCGCCGTCGTCGCCTGAATCAAGCCCAATCGATTGTCGGCGTATTCCAGAATGGCGAGGGCGCCGTCTTCCACCTCGATGGCGTGATTCAGCGTCCGCGTTCGTGCCGTGATCCGATCGGGCATACCCGACATCCAGAGGAGTAAATCCAGCGCGTGCGCGGCCTGATTGATCAGCACGCCGCCACCTTCGTGCGCCCACGTGCCACGCCACGGCCCGCTTCGATAGTAGGCGTCCGTCCGATACCAGATCGTGTTGGCGCTGACCCACAACAATCTCCCCAACGCATCATCATCGATCAGCTGCTTGAGCCGTCGGGACAGCGCCTCAAATCGGGATTGAAAGATCACGCCCAGCGTCACCCCTGCCTGTTCGCAGGCTTCGATCATAGTGTCGCATTCGGCCGGCGTGCGCGCCATCGGCTTTTCGCACAGCACGTGTTTGCCCGCCTGCGCCGCCGCAATCGTCATCGGCAAATGCAGATCGTGCGGCGTGCAGATCGTCACCACATCCACATCGGACCGTTGAAGCAGCTCGGCATAATCGGCATGCCACGTGACGTTATGCTGCGCGGCAAACGCCCGCCCCCGCTCCGGATCGCGCGTCGCCACCGCCACCAATTCCGCATCGGGCGTGCCCGCAATCGCTGCGGCGTGAACGGGCGCAATGTTGCCCAGCCCGATGATGCCAAAGCGCAAGGTCTGCATGACCACCCCTATTCGACAAAGTCGCGGATGAACAACTGAATGAACTTCGCCGCCGAATACCGGCCATGGATGACGTCCCAAAGGCCCTTCGCCAGCGGCATTGGCACGTGCATCTTCTCCGCGATGTACAACATCGATCGCAACGTGTTAAAGCCTTCCGGCGTCACGCCCATCTGACGTTCCACTTCAGCCAGCGGCAGACCCTGCGCCAACAGCTCACCCATGCGGCGATTGTGACTGTGTTCGCTCAGCGAGGTTGCCAGCAAATCGCCGATGCCGGATAAATACAGGAACGTCTCCAGCCGGGCGCCGAGCGCCACACCGATCTTGGTGATCTCCTCCATGGCAACGGTCAGATACACGGCGCGAAAATTGACGCTGGTGATGTGCTGCCCATCGAAGAGGCCCAACCCGATCGCGTAGATGTTCTTCAACACGCCGCCCAATTCCACACCTACGGCGTCGTCGGAGAAGCGCACTCGAAAGTGATCGTTGTCCAACGCCTGCGCTACTCGCATCAGATCGGTCTTGTCGCGCCCGGCAATCATCACCACCGTCGGCAGTCCGCGCGCAAACTCGTTGGCAATCGACGGGCCGGACAACATCACGATCGGGTTCAGTGGAAATAAATCGGAGACCGTTTGAAACGACGTCAACCCGGTGGCGCCGTCGATGCCTTTCGCCAGATTGACCACAATCGTTTCGGCGTGCAGGCTGCCCTGCACCGGCTTCAGCGTGCGCTCGATGAACACCGACGGCAGCGCGATAAAGACAATGTCGCGCACTGTCAACGCGTCGGCCAGGTTGGTTGTCGCCGTCAGACCCGGATGCAACTCGACACCGGGCAGATAGCGCGAGTTGAGATGCTGCTGATTGATCTCGTCGGCGACGGCGGCATTGTACTCCCAGCCCACCACCTGATGCCCGTTCACGGCGATCAAGTTGCCAACGGCCGTGCCCAGATTGCCCAGACCTACAATCGCCACTTGCATAGATTTCTCCTGAATGAGCGTTTGATGCGACACAGGTCGCCCACCCGGCGCGCCTCAATCAACGCTAATTGTCCCATATCGTTGCTGATTCGCCACAACGCTCGTTACGCTCACGCCGCCGTCCCAGAGCGACCGCACCCGCAGCCGCGCTCCCTATTCTTCAAACGTGTACGATCTTCATACCGATTCTGTCTTGACTGCATGTGTCACAGCCTGTACACTGAACGTTAGCCAGCGGGGAGACAGATGAATACTGAGCATGCGCCGACCATCGGAAGTGGTGGCGCACGCAGCCAACAGGGTTGTCGCGCAAGAATCAGCCGTCTTGCGATCCCCGGACAACCCCATTCTTGTTGATCGATCAACCTGATTTGACTGATCACCTGGCCAGGATGTATGCCCGGCCAGGCACATATGTTTGGCCTGCTCTGTCCGAACGTTTGCGATCAGCGCTGACGGCCCGCTCGTACACTCCGGTGGGTAGCATCGATTTGCGCAGCCGCAGCGCAAGCCGTTCGCGCCCGTTTTCCGGGCAACACCGACTCGATCCAATAATGGGAGGATTGTGGAATGGCTAAGGTCATGCGCTATGCTTTGTTATTCATCTGTGCGATACAGTTCTTGCTGGCCGTCGCCTTCTTCATGCAGCTGCCCTTTGCGGTCAGTCTGTGGCCGTTTCCGGGCACCACGCCGCTGACGTTTATCTTCATTTCCTCCATCTTCGCGGCAGCAGCCGCTTCGACGTTATGGGCCGCCGCCACTGAAAACTATGGCGCACTGGCCGGAATCGGTCTCGATTATCTCGCGATTCTGCTGCCCGTCTCAATCCTGTCGTTTCAACTGGGCGCCAGCAGCGGCAACTCTCAAATGACCGGCTATGGCATCGCGTGCGTGTTCGGCGCGCTCTTCGGATTGGGCCTTGTGCTATGGAGCAGTCGTATCCCGATCGATCGCACGCGCCACGTGCCGAACTTCGTGCGCTGGTCATTCGTCATCTTCATCGTGGCCCTGCTGATCGTAAGCACCCGGCTGATCTTGAAAGCGCCGAATGTCATCCCCTGGACAATCACGCCGGAACTCTCAGTCGTGATCGGTTGGATGTTCTTCGGCGCGGCGCTGTATTTTGTGTATGCCCTGCTGCGGCCGGGCTGGTTGAATGCGGCCGGTCAGCTGGCCGGCTTCCTGGCCTACGATGTGGTCCTGATCGTGCCGTTCCTGACCCGCCTGCCCACGACCTCGCCAGAGAACCTGCCGGGCCTGATCATCTACACCGGGGTTGTTATCTACAGCGGGCTGTTGGCGATCTACTATCTGTTCATTCACAGGGCGACGCGCCTCTGGAACAAAGCGCCGTCCGGCTAATCAGCAATTCGCCGATGCAACGTTCAAGGTTTTCAATTCAACTCAATCAAATTAAGGAGGATTGACAATGGATTCAGCAATTGTGAGCGCTGTCATCGGCGGTGTCTTCACTTTGTTCGGCGTCTGGCTAAATCATCGCTTAACGAGCGGCCGGGAGCAGCCGCGCTTCCAACCACAGCCGTCTGCCGCGTCTGAGCCGACGGCAATTCCAGTGTCACCCACGACGCTGCTGGCTCCAACTCTGCGGATAGGCGCTGTAATCCGAGATGTCGGGATTATCCAGGTACTGGCTGCGGTTGGTGGCTATGTTATCGGCGCCGCCAGCGGCGCCGAGACGCTGGAAGAATTGGTGTCCCAACTCCTACTGGCCGCGCTGGTAATGAACAGCGTCGGCTTTTTCATCTCCGGATGGTTGGCCGATGGCCGCACGCGCTGGAAGCACCTGGCAGCCGTTGCTGTCGGAGTATGGCTGACTAACACGATCATCACCGCGCTCATGGGGCTGGTTAGCCCTGAAGGCTGGATCCTCAACGCGGTGCTAGTTACAATCGCGATGGGCATAGGAGGATTCCTGGCCAATCAAATCAAACGCGCCTGATGGCGCCGGGTCGAACGCTGACGCGCGATTGCGCCACTGGTGTGCAAATTGGCACAGCTATGTTGCACGGGTTAGCACATTCACGGCGGCCAGCGGCAGATCGATACAGGCACGCCGATGCAGCTACTGTCAACTGTCACCACCTGTAGATGACTGCACAGCCATAACCCAAAAGGGAAGAGAGAAAGAAATGACACCAATTATCCAGTGGATCGTGACGCAGTTCAGTTTACCAGGGTTAATCGGCATTGGTCTGGGCTACTGGCTCTTCGGCACAAAGGTGAAGAATGACCGAGAGAATATTTTAGGTATGGAGCCCTGGCACTGGGTGGCGGCAGGCGTTGCAGGCAGCATCGTATCTGTCCTGGTCTTTGCGGTTCTCGCCGGTTCTTTTGCCGGAGCGGCTGCAAGCTAAATAAGGTTTCTGAAGAAACGGCTTCGCGCCTCAATTGAAACGACCTGCTATTCGGCCCTGTACTGAAGCCTGCGACTTCAGTACAGGGAGCCAGGCGGTGAATTGCTGAGGCTGCTGTTCATGTCAAGATGCCAGAACGCGCCGGCGGCCTATCGGGTTTCTCGATAGGTCGCGGTAGTTTTCAGATGAATCAAACGCCAGCGCCACGCGCTCCGATTTCATAGACGGTTGCAATTACACACAACCCCGGAAAGTGGCAGCATGCCACCGATCGACAAATCGGCTACGACTTAACCATTTCAATGCGGCGAAATGACTCGACGAAGCGGCTATCGAAAAACGCGGGGAGATGGGGATCATCGACGGGGATGTTTTCGGTGTGGGTATCCAGATCGGGATAACGCTGATAGACGTGGGCCAACAACGCCCGACCCACGGCGACAGAATCACCCTGTGAGGTCTGCATGATGAAGTGCGACAAGATAAGCGTCTGATGTTCGAAAACCAGCCAGCCCGTGGCGCCATCCGGCAAGCGGAGTGTCAGGCCGGCAATATGTCCAAGATGACTGAGCGAAGACGTTTCATTTGTCCAGGCGGGCGAGGTCGGACGTGTGTCCAGGAGCGCTACAGCTGCTGCACGATCAAGCCAGCTGACCTCAGCGGCAGGAACTTCGCCAGGCGGTCCAGGGGGCCGGCGCAGAATGAGCAGTTCGCGCGTTTCGATGAACCCCAATTTTTGGAAAAGAGTATGAGCCGGCGTGTTGTGTTTGATGACTTCGAGGCAGGTGCAATCTATCTTCAGCTGTTCGGTGGCGTCTAGCAGGGCGCGCATGAGGGCCTCGCCAACGCCGCGTCTGCGCTTGATCGGCAGGACACCCAGGCGAGTGGTCCAGGTTCGACCCGGCCGTACGCCCAACATGGCTAATCCCAGGATTTGATCGCCATCGACAGCCACCTGCGAGCGGTCCAGATCGACATCATAGATGCGAACGTATTCGGCCAGGCGCGCGGCATTCATCGGCATGGGCACCAGGTAATCCACCCGCGTCTGGTTATAGGCCGCCACCAACTGGTGGATACTGAAAGCGCTGGCCGGAGCAAACTGGATGGAGGAATCGAGCTCCTCCGAGGTCGTCAACGGCGGTGTCTGCCCGCCTGAGCTAGCGGCGGAGGTGAGCGGCAATTCGATTGGCAAAGTCGGCTGTCCGGATGGGTTTGCTAATGTAACCATCGCAACCATACATTTCCACCATGCTGCGGGCAGTCTCCTCCGGCCAGGCGGTACACGCAATGATGGGCGTATCCGCAAACGCAGCCATACGCTTCAGGTGACCGATCAACGTCTGCCCGTCGACATCGGGCAGCCCCAGATCGATCACGAACAGGTCCGGTTGTTGTTCGATCGCCAGTTGCAGACCGGACTCCGCATCAGCGGCCAGGAATACCCGATAGCCACGAGCCGTCAGCGTTCGACGAACCAGCTCGAGGTGATCAACGTTGTCGTCAATGACCAGAATGCCCGGGCTGAGCGGAGTGTCGTCAGTCATCGAACGATCTATCCTTTGCCTGGCACAGGCGCGGTTTTGGAGTCAACCAGTAACCCCATCACGTGCGCCCGCAACTCGCGAATGTTGACCGGCTTGGACATGTACACATCACAGCCCGCCGCCAACGCCCGCTCGGCATCGCCTTTGAGCGCATTCGCGGTGATGGCGATGATGGGCACATACATGTGGTCCTTTTTAGCCCGCAAGCGCCGGGCCACTTCGTAACCGTCAATGTCCGGCAAGTTAATGTCCAGCAAGATCAGGTCGGGCTGCTCCGCCTCGGCCATGCTCACGCCGCTTAACCCGTCAGCCGCCCACAGGAACTGGTGACTGAGCGCGGTGATCACCCGCTGAGCGAGCTGCATGTTGTCCGGATTGTCTTCGACGTACAAGACCTTAGCCATTTATCATTCCTCTTCACGCCCGGTCTTCAGATCCAACACCTGCACGACTTGATCGACGAACGCCCGGGGCGACAGGGCCGCCTTTTGATAGAACGCTTCCACGCGGCCTGTCAGGCGTTGACGCTCGGCTTCGGTCACGTCACGGGCGGTCACCACGATGACGGGAATGTGGCGGGTACGCTCAGCCCGCTTCAGTTCCTCCAGAACGGAGAACCCATCCATATTCGGCATGGTCAGATCGAGCACGATCAGATCAGGCAACCGCTGCCGCGCTTCCGCCAGGCCAGCCCGGCCATCCAGCGCATGGAACACCCGATACGATTTTTTCGCCTCGAGCAGTCGTCGGACCAGCGTCGCGTCATCGGCGTTATCATCCACGATCAGGACCGTGGTGACGTTCTCGTCCAGGCGCTCCAGTGCGGCGACCAGGCCATCGCGCGGAGCAGGTTGCTGACTGCCGACCAGGTCGATATCCACGCGCCAATGATCGCCCAGAACGTGTTTCTCCACCGGGAAGGTGTGGCCGCTGCAATTGACCACGACCAAGTCATCGGGCTTGATCGTCCCTTGCCGCGCCAGCTTTTCAAGCCCGGCGAAGGCCACGGCCGTCGCCGGCTCCACCGCCATGCCTTCGGTTCTGGCCAGTGTTTGCATCGCCGTCCAGGCCTCCCTGTCGCTGACGCTTTCCATCGTTCCGCCAGAGTGCTGGATCTTCCGCCACAAATACGTGTACGCTTTGCCGGGATCACCGGTTGAGAGAATGGCGATGCGCGTCTCCGGCGTAATCGGATCGGCCACATCGCGCCCGGCCTTGAAGGCCTGCACCATGGGTGAGCAGCCTTCGGCCTGAATCACCGCCAGGGCCGGCACGCGATCGATTAGCCCCATCTCAAACAGTTCCTCAAAGCCGCGATGCACACCCAGCGGGCCGAGTCCACCACTCACGGACTGGAAGTACCAATCCGGAGCGCGCCACCCCAGCTGCTCGACGATCTCATAGGCGATCGTCTTGAAAGACTCACGCGCCGGCAGACTGCGCGCACCGCGGTCGCAGAAGAGGTGGCGGCGTTGGGCGAAGTCAGCCGCGATCTGCTTGGCCTGCTCGTAAGTGCCGCTCACTTTGATGACATCCGCGCCGAACAGAGCGGCTTCCCGCATCTTCTCCGGCGGCACCAGGCTGGTCATGAACACCCACAGTTTGATGCCGGCCCGCGCGCAGGCCGCGGCGTAGGATACCGCTGCATTCCCGGTCGACGCGATGACGCACTCGTGGATGCCGGCTTCCAACATGGCCGCCACAGAGACTGCCGCCTGCCGATCTTTGAATGACCCCGTGGCGTTGAGGCGCTCATCCTTGAGGTACAGTTGCGTGCAGCCCAGCGTCGCCGCATAGCGCCGCGACGATCGAAGCGGTGTACCGCCCGCGATGATCAAATCCGGGTCGGTGGGATCCACGATCGGGAGCACTTCACGATACCGCCACAGATTAGTCGGCCGACCCGGCAAGCCGCGCAGCAATTCGCGCTTGAACGCCGCGTAATCGTAATGGCCCTGCAGCCACTCGGAACCGCACGCCTCACAGGTCGCACTGTCCAACGGCTGAGTCCATTGCAGATGACCACATTCGATACAGGTCGCTCGCAAGTGCAGTTTAGTCATGCTGGCCCCCCATCGGAAGTTCAATGATAAAGGTGGAGCCTTCGCCGCGTACGCCCGTGCTTTCGACCCACAGCCGGCCGTTGTGCAATTCAATCAACTTCCGACTGATCGGCAGCCCCAGGCCGGTGCCGCCGGACTTGCGGGTCGTCGAAGTGTCCACCTGACTGAATTCCTCAAAGATCAACTGCGCCTGTTCCGGCGGCACGCCGATGCCCGTGTCGCGCACATGGATCTGAACGCAGCCATTCTGCCGCGCTGCGGCTAACGTGACACTGCCGGTCTCCGTGAACTTAATCGCATTGCCGACCAGGTTGATCATGACCTGGCGCAACCGGGTGCGATCGGCTTCAATCTCAAGAGCAGCCGGTGCGTCGAGCTGAAGGGCCAACGACTTGTCGCGCGCCAACGGCGAGGTGATATTGACGACATCGGCCAGCACCTCGTGCAAGTTGAAGCGCTCGACGTTCAGGTTCATCTTGCCGGCCGTGATCTTGGCCATGTCCAGCACGTCATTGATCAGACTGAGCAAATGCTGACCGTTGCGGCTGATCAGTTTCAGATCGTTCTCCATAGTCTCGGTCAACGGGCCGTCCAGGCCGTCGAGCATGACATCGCTGAAGCCCAGGATCGAGTTGAGCGGCGTGCGCAGCTCGTGAGACATGTTGGCCAGGAAGGCCGACTTCAACCGATCGAGCTCGCGCAGCTGAGTAACGGTACCGGCCTGTTCAACATAGAGGCGTGCATTTTGCAGAGCAACGCCGACCTGGGCCGCCAGGGTTGAATAAATGCTGGCGTCTTCCTGACTGAAGCCGTTTTGCTTATCCGATTGAACGTCGAAGACCCCCAGCACCTTATCGCCCACGATCATGGGCACCGCCATTTCAGAACGAGTCTCGGGCAGCAATGGATTCGGCAGGAAGTCAGGGTCACTGCGCACATCGTTCACGATAGCCGCTTGCCGTTCTCGGACGGCACGGGCGACAAGGGATTTTTCTGCACCCACGGCAATGGCATGTTCCTCAGCAACCATCTGGCGCCCCACCTCACCGGCGCCGGCCGCCAGGAGCAGTGTCTGCCAGGCCGCATCCACCAGGTAAATATGAACGTGGTAGAGGCCGAACCGTTCTCGGGTAAGGTCCACGACGGATTGCAGCAATTTATCCGGGTTGAGCACGGTGGAAGCGGTGGTGCTGACGGTCGCGACGGCTTCCAACTGAGTGGCGCGTTGCGCAACGATTTCCTCCGCCTGCTTGCGTTCGGTCAAGTCGCGGGCAAAAGCCAGTACCCCCCACACGCTATCGTTGGCATCTCGAAGCGGCATTTTGATCGTATCAAAGACTCGAACCTTGCCGTCGATGGTGGCGGGATCATTCGGATAGTGCTGCGGCATGCCGGTATCCATGACAAGTCGATCATCCGCCCAGAAGCCGCGGATACCCTTGTCCGGGTTGCCTTTGACCAATTCCTCAGGGAAACCCAGATCGAGGTCATTCTTACCGATAAAGTCTTCAACGGAAATATGTAAGGCCCGGGCATAGCCTTGATTTACCAGCTGGTAACGGTGATCTCGATCCTTTACGAAAATCCAGTCATCCGTCGAGTCAATCACTGTGCGGATCAATTCCTGCGCTTCTTTAGAATCCGACAAGGCCGATTGGGTCTGCTCGAAGAGCCGGGCGCTTTCCAAAGCCGAAGCGACCTGATCCGAAATCTGTTGCAGAAAGGTTTGATCTTCGAGCGAGAAGGGATGCTGTGGATCATCGGCGACGGCCAGAGTTCCGATGACGTCGCCGCCGGGTACGGTCAGTGGAACATTGGCAAAAAGTTCGGCGGCCAGTCCGGTAGCCTTAACCGGTTCGAGTCTGCCCTGGTCAAACATGAACCCGGCCGGAATATCGGTGGTCTCACGATAAGTCCGCCAGCCTTCGCGGCTCATGGCCCGGTTCAGGCGATTAACTTCCTCAAGGCGCTCAGCCATTGCCTGGCGCAGGCGAGTCTGTTCCATGGCGATGGCGATCTGCCCGCACAGACCTTCGAGCAGCAAGCGATCATCATCGGTGATGGCGCCCGCCCGATCGCTCTGCACATCCAGCACGCCCAACACCTGATCACGCAGTCTGATGGGCACGGCGATTTCACCCTTTGTTTCCGGCAGCAGCGGGTTAGGTTGCCATTCGGAATCCTCAACCAGAGTCGGACGCATGACCGTCTCGCCCGTAGCTGCGGCCGTACCAATCAAGCCGGACCCCATGCGCAAGCGATGGCCCTGGGCCAACATCTTCGCGCCGGTTGCACCATAGCCGCTCATCAGGACCACTGCATCTTGTGCCGGATCGTAACGCAGCAATTGCGCATGGTAGTAACCAAGACGTTCCTTAGTGAGAGTGACGACCCGGTCAAACAATTCAGATAATTCAGGGGCTGCGGCAATTTCCTGGGAAATCTCAGTGCTGATCTGCACCTGATAGCCACGGCGCTCGAAGGCTGCTTGAACTTGTTGTTGCAGCCGCTTCCACTCGGTAATGTCTTCATACATTCCCAACACGGCAAAGATCTTGCCATCGACATCTCGCATGGGAATCTTGCTGGTGCGCAACCAGGTGATCTGGCCGGTCGGGCCGGTTTGCGGCTCTTCATAATTCAGTTTGCCCTCGCCAAGATCCAGCACCCGCTGGTCGTCAGCACGGTAAAGCTCGGCCTGTTCTTTCCAGGGCATATCGAAGTCAGTCTTGCCCACCAGGTCTTGCGGCGAACTAAAACCGGCATCTTCAGCGAAGGCCTGATTGGTGCCCAGATACATCAAGGTCTGGTCTTTCCAGAAAACCGCCTGAGGAATATTATCCATCACCAATTGCAACAGTCGTTGACTTTCCTGCCGCGCCTGCTCCGCTTGTTTGCGCTCAGTAATATCGCGGATCGACGATGCGCGGATGGTGCGATCGCCATGCCGGTAGGCGCGAGTCGCGGTTTCTACCGGAAAGAGTGAGCCATCTTTCCGAATGCACTGAACTTCATAGGGCAAGACGGCTTCTAATTGCATTTGCTTCAATACCAGCGCATGTGACTCAGGCACGATAAATTCCAGCAAGTTTCTGCCGATAAGTTCCGCGACGGTAGAGAAACCAAACATGGCAACCGCCGCCGGGTTGGTATCGACGATCTTGCCCTGTTCGTGGAATACCAGACCTTCAACAGTCGCCTCTGTGAACCGGCGGAATCGCTCCTCGCTTTCGTGGACGGCGTTCTCTGTCTGTTTGCGGGCGGTGACGTCTTCGTACATCCCCAGCACAGCAACGATCTGGCCGTTCTCCTGTACCGGGATTTTGCTGGTGCTCAGCCAGATGGTCGAACCGTTCGGCGTGGTCTGGGGCTCCTCGTAATTGAGTTTGGGTTCCCCATTTTCCAAAACCCGCCAGTCATCGGCGCGATAAAGTTCAGCCTGGTCCTGCCAGGGCATATCGAAATCAGTCTTCCCGACGACATCCTCCGGCGAAGAGAAACCGGCATCGTCGGCAAACGCCTGATTGCACCCCAGATAGACCAGATCGCGATCCTTCCAAAACACGGCCTGGGGGATGTTGTTCATAATCAATGGGAGTAATTGCAGGCTGGTCTGCATCAGCTGTTCACCCTGTTTTTGTCCGTTGCCAGTCAGCCTATCCGCTGTTGTCATGCCTTACCTCCGACCACGCTGATTGGAGACGAGCCGACAGGTAAATCCAATGTCTGCCCATTACTCGCAGCGGCTTCCGCCTGTTCGGCAGTTACTATCTGGATGACGGTTTTGCGGCCCAGGACACTCCCCAACTCGCGCACAGCCGTGCGCATGATGGTGGCCGGATCGGTCGAGCTGCGCACGGCACTGGTGATCTGTCGTAACGCCTGCTCACGCTGAGCCTGTTTCTGGGTCGTGGCCAGAGCTCGCTGCATTTGGAAAGAAAGCCGCAGGGTCTCGATATGTCCGCTCAGTTGCTCGGCCACTGCGGCGACAATCTCGGCGGCCTCGTCGTCATTAGCC
>JAUQXD010000448.1 GCA_030834835.1 Thermoflexales bacterium
TTGATAGAGCGAGCCAGCCAGCAGCGTGCCACTCAAGACGTTGAACGTGCCGTAGTTGTCGAACGAGTTGCCGAACAAACCGTTCGCTTGCGAGTTGAACACTCCGCCAGGTTGGTTGACAACGTTACCGTTGGCGAGCCAGCCCTGGAGCCAATTGATCGTGCCATAGTTGGTCAGGTACCCATATAGCGTGTTGCCGCTCGGCGCATCGACCCGCAGGGTTGCGCCGGGCGCAATTGCCAATTGTCCCACCGGCCCGCCGCCCCAAGTCATCGCCTGCGTCACAGTCACAGGGTTGCCGCCGCCTGACAAACTGGCATACGTGTTGGTGAGCACCACGCGCGACAACAGCGTGGGCGTGTAGAAAGCGGCGGTGCCATTATCCAGGGTCAATAGACCGGTGAGTGCGTATTGGCCATAAACGGCCAGCCCATAATAAGATCCGAGGCTGGCGTTCGTGATCAGCAGTTCGCCCGCGCCTGTCAAGACGCCGTTACTGGTCACGGTTGTCTCGGCGCTACTCTGGCCCTCGATGTGGGCGTTGCCGCCGCTCTGCACGGCCAATGTGCCGCTGAGGATCGAGTAACCTTTGATGTGTACCAGCCCGCCGGGCTGCACGCTTATCAACCCGGCGAGCGTGCCGCCGCCGAAAGTGATCGTGCCACTCACCCGCAGGCTGGCGCCGCTGTCGAGCGTTAGCGCATACAGGGTGCTTGGGTTTGTCCCGCTATAGATGATCGGCTGATTGGCCGTGTGGTTGATCACGATCGAGTCGGTGAGGCTGGGCGTGACGCCGCCACACCCCGTCCAGTTACTGGGTTTCGCCCAATCTGAATCGGTCGCGCCTGTCCAGGTGCAGACGGCGGCTTGCACAGCATGCGGCATGCTAAGCAGCCACGCCAGGGCAACGACTGAAATGATGCTTGCGACTAAACTAATGAGCAGATTGCGTTTCATATTTACTGGTCTCCCTTGACCAAGCATGTTTGAGTCGAGAACGGCTTGTTTTACCGAACGATCAGCGGCAGGTAGAGGTAGCGTGGCGGGCTGTACTCGAACGCGCCGACATCACAGCGCACGCCAACCGGCCGCGGCGCGCCACGCTGGTCGGTGGTGAGCCGTGTCACGGCGATGAGCACGCTGGAATAGAAGATGTTTTCAACATTCGTTTCTCCTGGTGTTGATTCAAGGAGGATGAGTATTCGATAGATCTTCGGGTGTGGAGCGCAAAATGCACATGAGTGAAAGCGCCGGGGCATCATCCGGCGCTTTCAAGTTGCGATGAATGGGGAGCCAGTCTGCTCAACGGCTTAGCGCCACACGAGCGGCAGGAACACGCGCTTCACTTCTCCCTGCGGGGTCAGACATACGCTGACGAGCAACACATCCTGCGGGTTAATCACGCCATCACGGGTGAGATCGTATTGCTGTCGATAGGCCGGCTGTCCGTAAGCCGCGCCCACGTGCGCCTGCACTGCTGCTGTATCTTGTTGATCTGTTGCGCCGTCGCGGTTGGCATCGCAGTAGCTGGCTTTATTGATCACCGTAACGGTGATCGGCAGTGTCACACTGCTACCCAACTGGGGCGAGCTATAGGTCAGCATAGCCGTGTGGGCTCCTTCACCCACGGCCGACGGATCAACCATAACCGTCTGCGGCGCTGGCGTTATCCCGCTCAG
>JAUQXD010000449.1 GCA_030834835.1 Thermoflexales bacterium
GCGGCCATCATCGCGGCGGCGGACACGAGCTATCTGGATGCCAATCGACAAGCCCCGCATCGTGTAAGCAAGTTCTACTATCAGGCCGATTCGCGCTCCTATGTCGATGCGCTGCGACCGCTGATGGGCACGATCGAGATGGACATCGACGGTGTGCGGCGCGAATGGAACCCGTGGCCCGATTGGGCGATCACCACTCGATTGGATGCCACGGCTCAATGGGGAACCGTGAAGCGCGCGGCGGCCTGTCACGTTTCGCAGCTGGCGATGCTGCCGCCGCTGGATAGTTTGAGTGTGGAGCAGCATCAACTGTTCTGGGGACACCCGACCCTGTATCGCGCGCATAGCTTCGTCAACGGCGGGCGCGCGATCGAGACCGATGTGTTTGAAGGCTTGCGCTAATGGTTGATGCGATGTCTCACCGCTGAAAGGATAAATGATGCACACACGGTATGGACTGCTGGTAAGTGTCTTGCTCTTGCTCAGTGTGGCCTGCACGCCAACGGCGGGCGGGGCGACCGCGCTGCTGCCCGATGTGCCCAACACGACCGTCATCGATGGTCAGTCGATTTCAGACTTCATCGCCAAACTGGCTGATGGTGCGGCGTTGACGAGCGCGAATCCGGAGTTGATTCTGCTGATCGAAAAAGCCGAAGGTACGCTGGCGTGTTTGCAGCAGACGGGTGCGGTGGCCGCGCGCACGTACACGGATAAGACGTTTCCGTTATCGGCGGGCTTTGTGGCGGTGATCGATAAGAATGCCATCACCAATCTTGCCAACTGGCAGCAGTGTTTGACGGGCCGGGCCAATCCCAGCGCGCAAGCGGTGACGTTGCAGCCGTGCGCCACCACCTACACGTTGAAGAAAGACAACAACGAGTTCTTCATCGCGTATGCAGCGACGACGGCTGAGATGTGCCAGGCGTTTTGCTCGCGGCTGGAGGGCTGTCAACAGTAATGCGTACTGCGTAATCCGTACTGCATGACAAGTGACGAGTGATGATAACACGCACCACGCAATACGCACCACGTGCGACCGGCCATGAGCGAACCGCCTGCGACGCTGTCTGAAGTGAATGACGCCGTCATCGCGTGCGAGAAGTGTCTGCGCGTGCGGCGGTATTGTGAGGCGGTGGCGCGCGATAAACGGCGGGCCTTTCGCGCGGAAGAATATTGGGGCAGGCCGCTGCCCGGGTTTGGCGACCCCGAAGCGCGGGTGTTGATCGTTGGGTTAGCGCCGGCCGCGCACGGCGGCAATCGCACAGGCCGCATGTTCACCGGCGATCGATCGGGTGATTTTCTGTACGCGGCGCTGCATCGCGCGGGCTGGGCCAATCAGCCGACCTCGATCGATCGAACGGATGGCCTGTGCCTCAACGACGTTTACATTACGGCGGCGGGGCGCTGCGCGCCGCCCGACAATAAACCGACGCCCGCCGAACTGGCGAACTGCCGCCCGTACCTGATCGAAGAACTGCGTTTGTTGAAAAACATACGCGCCATTGTAGCTCTGGGCCAGATCGCGTTTGACAGCGTGCTGGCCGCGCTGCCCGAACGCGGCGTGACGATCTTCAGGCCGCGGCCGGCCTTCGGGCACAACCTGGCCTATCGGTTGCAGCATTACACGTTGATTGCCTCGTATCACCCCAGCCAACGCAACACCTCCACCAAATTGCTGACTCCCCAAATGTTCGACGCGGTGTTTGAGCGGGCGCGTTTGGCGTTGTAAGGGCAAGTTGCCAACTTGCTCTACATCGCCGTTTCGCCCGCCAGATTAAGATTTGCTGAGTGTGTGCCAGGCCGACGAATAATCGGATAGAATTACTGGATACTGCACAGGGGAGAACGGGAGACATGACCAAAGCGTCACGCAAAGTTACACGCGATTATCAGCGGCAGCAGCAGCGCGCGAAGTCAAACAGCGCCACGTGGTGGATCGTCGGTATCATCGGGGCGATTGTGGTGGTGAGTTTATTCCTGGTGATCTATTTGCCGTCGCGACCGGTGGCGGCGCTGGACGGGGTGCAGATCTACAACAGTCTGCCGGGCCAGCATAGCGAAGCGCCGCAGATATACGCGCAGAACCCGCCCGCCGGCGGCATTCACAGCGCCACCTGGCAAAACTGTGGCGTGTACGATCAACCGGTGAAGAACGAAAATGCCGTGCACTCGCTGGAGCACGGCGCGGTGTGGATTACATACCGGCCCGATCTGCCGCAGGACGCCGTCAACCGCCTGCGCGATCTGACGCGCGGCCAGACGCACGTGCTGGTCTCGCCATATCCTGATTTGCCAAAGCCCGTGGTCGCGTCCGCGTGGGGCTTGCAGCTGCCATTGGATGACGTCAACGACGCGCGGCTGTCGCTGTTCGTCTCGCGCTATGCGGCCGGCCCGCAAACGCCGGAGCCGGGCGCGCTATGCAGCGGCGGGGTAGGCACGCCGATTTCGTAGGAGAGGCAAGAAGCAGGATGCAGGATGCAGATTCGTCAGCTAGATTGATCGGGCTGGCGAGTGTTGATTGCTGCGCCTGATCGATCGGGTTGGCGCAGCTCGCCGCGCGCCAACATCAATACCGCGATCAAGATCAACGCGCCGCCGATCAACGATTCGGTCGTCAGCACTTCGCTAAAGAGTAGGGCGGCTAACAACACCGTGACGATCGGTTCGACGGTGGACAACATCGAGGCGTTGGTGGGGCCGATGCGGCGCAAGCCCGCGAGAAAGGTCACGACGGGGATGACAGTGGCGATTAGCACAATAGCGATCACGGCGGCCCAACCCGCGCCCGATTGAGGCAGTTGCGGCCCGCGCGCGAAGGCTAAGCTGCTGTACACCGCGCCCGCCGACGCAAAGATCACCGTGGAGGATTGGAAGGCCGAGACCTGCTTCATCACGCCTGTGCCCACGATGATGTACACGGAGTAGATGGCGGCGGCCGCAATCGCCAGCAGGATGCCCGTCCATTCGCCGCCCTGCGGATTGGCCGTCAGCGCCGCGCCGAAGGTGGCTAAGGTCAAAGCTGCGATCTTGATCGGTGTAAATTTTTCTTTGAGAAAGATCGCGGACAGGATCGCGACGAACACAGGATAAAGATACAGCAACAAGGCGACGAGTCCCGCTGAAGCAAATTGCGTGGCGGTCAGGTACGAAAACGATTGACCCACGTAGCCCAACGCCCCCATGCCGATGAGGCGTAGCAGGATCGAGCCGCGCGGCCATGATTCATGGCGAACCGCCAGCAAGCCCGCCATCAGCACCGCGGCGAAAGTGAAGCGCAACGCCAGAATGGTGAACGTGTCCAGACCGTCGGCATAAGCATAGCGGCCAAGAATCGCGAGGGTGCCAAACGATGCGGCGGAGACGATGATGAGCACTGCGCCAATGAGTCGATTCATGGGCGCTATTGTACATCGACTTGCCTGAAAAAATCAGCCTCACGCCAAGATGCAAAGGCGCAAAGATTTCTGGGCTTTACTTTGCTGCCTGGCGGCTGGCGTGCGATAGTGGTTCTCATGGCGGGGTCAGCAATTCTTAATGGGAACTGCTGTCGCGGAGGTGTACGCCGTAACTTACCACCATGACGCGGGTTGTCATTAGCGCGGTTTGAACCTTAAGCCGCACCAAGATCAGATTAGAGGAGCAGGGCATGAATTTACCGGTGATTATTCAAGGCGGCATGGGCGTGGCAATTTCCGACTGGAAGTTGGCCAGGGCCGTGTCGCAGTTGGGACAGATGGGAGTGGTCTCGGGTACGGGCATCGCGCGGATCGTGGCAGGCCGCTTGTCGGACGGCGATCTGGCCGGTCACATGCGGCGGGCGCTGGCGAAATTCCCGCTGCCGGAAGTGGTGCAGCACGCGCTGGATCGCTATTATGTGCCGGGCGGCAAGCGGGCCGACGAACCGTATACCATTCCGCTGTCGCATACGGCGCGCCCGCCTAAGTCGCTGGATCAATTTACGGCGCTGTCCAACTTTGTCGAGGTGTTCCTGGCCAAAGAGAATCACTCCGGCCTGGTGGGCATCAATTTGCTGGAGAAGGTGCAGATGCCGACGCTGGCCTCGCTGTATGGGGCGATGCTGGCCGGCGTGGATTACGTGTTAATGGGCGCTGGCATCCCCACACAGATCGCCAAGATTCTGGACAAGCTGGCGAATCATGAAGCCGTCTCGTATCGATTGGATGTGCATGGCGCGGGACCGGATGATGATGTGCGCATTCACTTCGATCCGGCGACGGTCTTTCCGGGGCTGGCGGAGATCATCGGGAAGTTGAAGCGCCCCAAATTTTTGCCCATCATTTCATCCGTCGTTCTGGCGCAAGCCTTGATCAAGCGCAGCGAGAGCGAACTGAACGGCTTCATCATCGAGGGGCCGACGGCGGGCGGGCACAATGCTCCGCCGCGCGGCGCGGTGAAGTTGAACGAGAAGGGCGAGCCGATCTACGGCGAGAAAGACGCGGTCGATCTGGCGAAGATGAAGTTGTTAGGCCTGCCGTTCTGGCTGGCGGGCGGCTATGGCACACCGGAGCAAGTACAACACGCGTTGGACGCGGGCGCGGCCGGGGTGCAGGTGGGTACGGCCTTTGCGCTGTGCGACGAGTCTGGCATGGACGCGGATTTGAAGACGCGCCTGCTGCGGCAGGTGCTGGATGAAAACGCGGAAGTCTTTACCAGCCCGACGGTGTCACCCACGGGCTTTCCGTTCAAGGTGGCCCAGCTGGCCGGAACACTGTCCGAGCAAGCCGTCTACGATGCCCGTCACCGTATCTGCGATATGGGCGGCCTGCGCGTGCTCTACAAACGCGAGGATGGCTCACTGGGCTATCGATGCGCGGCCGAGCCGGTGGACGATTACGTGAAGAAGGGCGGCAAGATCGAGGATACCGTGGGCCGATCGTGCCTGTGCAACAACCTGGCCGCCACGGCGGGCTTTCCGCAGGTGCGCAAAGACGGCTATGTGGAAAAGCCCATCATCACGGCGGGCGATGATCTGGCGGCGTCGGGTCGCTATGTGCGCGCCGGCAAGCTGACGTATTCGGCTAAGGACGTGATCGATTATTTGTTGAGCGGGTTAAAGCCGGGGCAGGCCATGGGGGCGGCGTAGGGGCCGACCTGCGTGTCGGCCCGGTGGCGGGCGAACACATGGTGGGCGAACACATGGATTCGCCCCTACTCAATACCGATGGCGACCCCGCCAGCCTGATCGATCGGGCTGGCGGGGTTTGTTTTGGATACAGGCGAAACCGTGAGTGCTACTTGCCCGCCTGCTTCTTCGCGGCGCGGGTGGCGGCAGCCTTCTTGGGCGCGGCCTTCTGCGCCGCCGTCTTGGAAGTGCGCGCCGCAATGCCAAGCTTCTCCAGCAGCTGCGGCTTGCCGCGCAGCGCCACCTTCGCAATCTTCAAATATTGTGCCACCCAACCATTCATCTCGGCCAATGCCGCGTCCTTTTCGACCGTGGCCTGCTGTTTGGTCCCTTTGGCCGCTTCCTGCGTTTGATTGGCCTGATCGTAAGCCTCGATCTTGCCGCGTTCCGCCGCCAGCCGATCGGTGTCGTAACCGAACTCGGCCAGTGCCTTGATGGTGAGCGCGTTATCGAACAGTGTATAGCCCGCTTTGATGAACCGGGCTGTGCCGCGCGGTTCCTTCTCCGTCAGGCCCAGCGTTTCCAGATCTGCCGGTGACAGGCCGGCCCGCGCCACCTGCGCCAATGTCTGATAGGCGTCGTGCGCGGCCAGTTTGGCGGCCTTCAGTGCGGCGGTCGCGCCCTTTTGCCCGCCCCGACCGCCTTTAGTGGCGTTGACGGCTTCCAGCGCGGCGGTGTACAGCGCCTTGCCCTTGTTGAGTTTGGTCGTGGTGTAGCCGAAACCGGCGACGAGCGCCTTGATTTCGGCGTCACCCAGGGTGTTGTTGATGGCAACCTGGGCAGCGTTCAGTTCGGCGGCGATGGTGGCGTGAGACTTGGTTGGCATGATGACAGTATCCTTTCTCAATGTGTCGCCAGGGCGGCGACGGATTTTCTTTGGCGGTACTGCCTGCTCCTCAGGGTAGCCCGATAATTCCTCAAGATTCCCCGAATCTTCCTCGACCTTACTCGGTTATTCCTCAAGGTTACTCGCTTATCCCTCAAGGTAGCCCGATAATGCCTCAAGGTATCCCAATCATTCCTCAAGGTTACTTATGCTTTCCTCACCCTTACTCGACGACGCCTCATGTCTGAGGGATGATGGAGATAGGTTGAGGAAGTTTTAATCGCCGCTGAATCTCAAGATAGCACGAATCCGGCGGCGTGTAAATACGTACTACTACTTAGTGATCAGGGGCGGCAGACGGCGGGATATTTGGAGATTGGTTTGAGAGACGTTGCGGAGATGGCGGGAAAGGCGCGGGGGAACATGAGACCTGACAGGTGGGCCGCCGGCTTCGTGAATGACGGCGATCTTGTGGCCCACCTGTCAGGTCTTCAGATGGATCGTGCGTGGGTGAGGGTGGACATCTAATCCGCATCCACAGGCCCGTTCACGCGATGACGATGGTGACGTGTCCGCCGTCATGCCCCGCGAAGCGTGTCTCTGTCGGGCATCCAGGCTGGCCGCGATGTCGATTGATTGGCTGGTAGGGGCGAAGCATTCGGC
>JAUQXD010000450.1 GCA_030834835.1 Thermoflexales bacterium
TCACGCGGTGCGGTCCAGCCAAAGTTCATGCTGCCCATACAGAGTTCGCTGACTTGCAGGCCGGTGCGGCCCAGATGCTTGTAGTCCATGGCGCTCCTTGTGTCTTGGTCAATTGGTAATCGGAAATCGGTCCTCCGGTCAACCGACTACCAGTTACCGATCAACCAATTCACCAGTTACCAATTAACCGATCACAAATAACCATGCGCCTTATACCAGTCATAGCACTCTTGCAGCGCGGTCCGCACGGGCGTGCAGGGCACGGGCAGACCCAGTTCGCGTTGTGCCTTCGATGAATCGAACCACAGGAACTCTTTCGTCAGGCGCATCTGCTCGCCGCTCAGCGGCAACTTCGGGCCGACGATGGCAGTTGCAAGATCAAGCGCCGCCGCCGCGATGGGGATGGTCCATTTAGGCTGCATAAAACGCGGCGGCTTGACGCGAACGATGTCGCAGGCCATCTCGATCGTCTGTCGATTCGTCAGGTTTTCACCACCGAGGATGTAACGCTCGCCCGATCGGCCTTTCTCCGCCGCCGCGATGTGGCCCGCCACCACATCTTGCACCGCGACAAAATTCACCCCGCCCTGAGGGATCACCGGGATGCGTCCGTGCGCGGCCTCGCGCAGAATACTGCCCGAAATCCAGTTGATGTCGCGCGGCCCGATGATGCCCGTCGGATTCACCATCGTGATGTCTTGCCCGCCGGCCACCCGTTCCAGCACGAGTTGTTCGGCCAGCCACTTACTGTGTCCGTAGGCAAAGCGCTTCGGAGGAAGACTGTACGGATCGGCTTCGGTGGCCAATCGGTTTTTGACGATGCCCACCGCTGCCGCGCTGCTGGTCTGCACAACGCGCCGCACCCCCGATCGAGCGGCGGCCTCGAACACATGGCGCGCGCCATTCACATTGACGTCATAGATGAGATCAGCCTGATTGCGCCAGTACGAGGAGATCGCCGCGACGTTGAAGACGACATCGACCGAGTGCATCGCGGGCAGGAGCGACGCAACATCCAGAACATCGCCGATGGCGTGCTCGACGTTGAGATCAGCCACGGCCGCCAGTGGCGAAGTAACGCGCCGCAAAATGCGCACGTCCCAGCCACGAGCCAGTAGACCCGCAGCCAGGTTCGCACCGAG
>JAUQXD010000451.1 GCA_030834835.1 Thermoflexales bacterium
ATCGGATCGCCGCCGAAGGTGAACATGCCCAGCGTATCACGCGTGAAGCGCAGCACCGGCTCGAAGTTGCCGCTCAGCGCCGCTTGCACCGGCCAACCGAGTTGCTGCAAACGCACATCGGCTTCGGGCAAAGTGGCGATAGTGTAGCCCAATGGCGCAAAGACGATGACGGCCACACCCAACACGAGCAACAGTGGTTTGCTTAACTTGCGCGTGATCAAAGAATAAATCACGAAGAACGCCGCCACGATCACGGGCAACATCCGTGCGGCGGGATATGTGTACAGCGAAAGACCAAGTGCCGCGCCCGCCAGAATAGCCGAGCCTGGTGCATGATGCGTGGTGCGTGAAGATTGTTCTGCACTCAAAAATCGGCAATCAGCAATCAGCAATGCAGTCAGCGCCGCCATCATCGGCACGGAGGCTGCTCGCAGCCCGACGCGGCTTAAGAACAACGGCCAGAAGTTGATCGCCAGCAAAGCCGCCGCGATCAAAGCCGTGCGTTGATTGAAAGCGCGTCGAATCCAGAGGTAAGTAAACAACAGCGTGAACAAGCCACAAATCACGGCTGCTAACCGGATGCCCAACTCCGTGTGGTCGAAAAAGCCGACCGTGATCGACATCAAGTAGATGAACAGCGGCTCGTTGCCCGCATTTGAGGTGAAGTACAACGGCCGATCGCCCAGCAGCACCGTCACCGCATCGTGGCCGTGAAAGACCTCGTCGTGCTGCAGGCCGGGCGGCGTCGTGTCCAGCGCAATCAGCCGCAGGGCAGCGGCGACGATGAGAATGACGAGGAAGGGCAGCCAGCGGCGCATGGGTAGAGTCAGCGAATCAGCGAGTCGGCGAATCGGTACATCAGGCTGACAGATTGGGGATAATGTAGTTTTGCAAAGCGACAACACACAGTCGCACCAGATAGAGAAAGACCAGTGCCAGCGCCAACAATTGCGCTTCATCCAGCCACGGCGTCAGATCACGCTTTGATTTCGAAGTAAGTTTGATCGCGACCGCCTTGATTTTGCTTAGCCACTGATCGAGACCAAGGGTGAACAGTAGGCCTAATGGAATCAACGCCGGAAACAGATAGCGCCCCTGGTGCTGCACAAAGGTCAGGTTGTAATAAAGCAGCCCGCCAAACGTCAACACGACCAACAGCGTTAGCAGAACGCCGTGCGGCCCACTGCATCCTGCAACTTGCCTCCTGCATCGTACAATCAGCCACCACACCCAGCCAACCACCCCCGCTGCCGACAACGCGCCCAAAATCAGATACACATTATCCGGCATCGGCACTGCCATCCAGCCGAACTGCCCCCAGAAGGAATGAAACGCCGTCGTCAGGCCGCGCCACAGCGTGTCGGCGAAGCCATACTGCGTGATCCATTCGGCGGTAGTGGGCTGCCCCACGACGATGGCGTTGTGCCGTGCCAGGCCCAGAATATCGAGACCGCCGTAGACGCCCAGGTTGCGAACCCAGAGGAGTGCGCCGAGGGTCAGGGCGGGCACAAACACCAACACGTAGTGCGTGGTCCGTGGTCCTGGCACTGCCCGCAAGGGCAAGTGTGCGTGAAGACGCGCATGCCAGATGAGCGCGACGATCACAACGGGCAAGGCGGTGTAATACACGGTGGCTTTGGTCAACAGGCCCAGGCCTAGCGTAACGCCGAGCATCAACACCGCGCGCTGCGATGGCTGTGGTGAGCGGAACAACCGCAACGCCTGATAGACACACAACGCGATCAACAGTTCAGCCATCACATCGCTGTTGACGGCGGACAACATCGCCACGTGTTGCGGCACGAACGCCGCAAAAGCCGCGCCGCCCAGAGCGATGTGCAAGCGATCCGGGAACACCTCCGCGCCGATGAGATACGCGACGACCACCAGCGCGCCGCCCAGCGCCACCGACAACAACCGAAGCGCCACCAGCCAGCCCTCGGTTGCAGCATAGATCGGCGCGGCCAGCAAATAGTACAACGGCGGCGAATAGTTCTCGTAGCGGAGGGGGTCGATCAAGAGTTTCTGGGTATTCTGCGGCGTGCGCGTAAAGTTCTCGTTGTAGGCCTGATCGTAATCGCCCGCTTGCAAGACCGGCAGCGCGCCGTGCTCCACAATGTATTTAATGTAGTTATAGTGCGCGGGTTCATCCGGTGCTTGCCACTGTGGCGTGCTGATGGCATAGGCCGCGCCGATGGCGAGAAAAACGATGAGCAAGACCAGCAGAATCAACGTAGCGGAAGAGCGTGACATGGGGCAATTGTAATGCGTAATACGTAATGCGTAAAACGAAGCCTGACGAGTGAGTTGCTTTCACTCATCACTCGTCACAACTTACGGCCCGACCGTAATGCTGTCTTTGATCTTCGCAAACAGCGCATCGCCGATACCTTTGAC
>JAUQXD010000452.1 GCA_030834835.1 Thermoflexales bacterium
CCGCACCTCGATCGGCACATCTACACCCGATCGGTTTTGCCACGCGATCGGGGCGCGCTCGACCAATCGGGTGGTGCCGAGATCGATGTGCAGATCGCCCGTTGTCGGATCGACGGTCATACGATCGGCGCCGTCGTAGCGCCAGCGAATCCGATCGGGACTGTGGCCGGGTTCGATCGTGTAGGTGCCCTTCAACGCACCTTCGTGGCCGTTGTAGGTCAGATCGATCCCAGCGTACAGTTCGTCATAGATGATCGCGCCATAGGTCGGCAAGTTGCCGCGCCACTGCGCGGGATCAGCCCCGGCGTAATGGTTGACCACGCCCGGCAGTTGATCGCGCCCGACGATGTGTGCCCCGGCATTCGCGTCCACAAATTGCACGCGCAGGCCAACGTTGTTCGTAACGAGCGTAACTTCGTTAGCCCCAAAAGCCAGAGTGCCCAGGCGACTGATCGCTTCAAACGCGATCGAAGCCTCGCTTTGACCCGCATTCGGCACAAAAGCGAGCGGCAGCGGGCCGGGCGACGAGTGGTTCGGTTGGGAGAGAGCGACTTTCGGGGCGAGCGGTTGACCGCTCATCACGATCACGGCCAGCGCGATATTCAGCACAAAAAAGCGATTCAAGCAGATTGAGTGTTGTTTCCAGATAGTCATGATATTCCTCTGAGTGTCAGCCAGACCTGTCAGGTGGCGCAGGCGAGACCCGTTGTTCAAGCGCCTGATGCGCCACCTGACAGGTCTACACACACCACCACCGATCGCTCGGCGGCGCGGTGCAAATCTTGTGAATTGAATTGGCCTTGATCATTACGCTGCACGTTCAGCATTTTGGCAATCGCCGATGAATGCTGCAGATGCTCCGTCAACAGCGGCAGTACCTCGCGCGCTTCTTCGATCACGCGGCCCCGCCCTGTCACCTTTCGCCCCTGCAGATGCAGCAACACCGGCGCACCGCCGCGCAGGTTGCGCCACCACCGATCGGTTCGCTCGCTAACGATGCGCACTTCACGATCATGCTGCTGATACGCCACCGGCACGATGATGGTCTGCCCGCTCTTACGACCGGTGACCGTAATCAGCGTCAGGTTGCTGCTGAGCAACGCGTGCAGCGGCGAGCGTAAAATCTGGCTCAACGCCAAGTTGATGATGCGAAAGATCGGGTTCATCATCGGCTCTCACATCACGCGAGCACTGCGTGAAAGCCAGTGCTCGCGTGTGAGGGGTTCAGGAGAATTTCGATCGGCATCCCGCCGGATCGATCATTTCGATTGTTGCGCCACCAGCGACGGCAGACCCGTAATGTAGGCATAAGTAGCCGCCAGTTCGTCGTCGTCCATCCGCCCGATGTTCTGCCACGGCATCAGCGCATTGTTTAACGCATGTCCGCTCGGATCGACGCCAGTGCGCAGCGTGGTGATGAACTGTTCCATTGTCCAACCTCTGACGACGGCCAGGCTCGGCCCCACGGGCGCTAGTTGCCCCGGCTCGCCGCCCGTCAAGTCTGCGCCATGGCAGAGCACGCAATCCTGATAACTCAAGATGTACGCGCCAAACTCTGCCGTTGCACCTTTAGCGGGCATGGCAATCGCCTGCGTAATCGGTGGTTCACCTTCCGGGATCACGCCCGCGCCGACCAGGATCAGCGCCAGCGGGCTGTACTGATCGAGCGGCATTTGCGTGTCATTGACCATGGCCGGCTGGCTGCGCAGATAGGCGATGACGGCTTCGATGTCGGC
>JAUQXD010000453.1 GCA_030834835.1 Thermoflexales bacterium
GGTTTTGGGCAACCGTCCGGCACTGACTGACCATCGCTCGAGTTGGCCTGCCAGCAATGCCAGCCAGCCCTTGAAACCTTTGAGGTCTCTCCAGTCGGTCTACTTCTTCCCCGCCCCAGTCGGTCTACTTCTTCCCCGCCCCCATCGCCCGCTTGAAGAACGGCACGAGTTTTCCCTCCGCATCGGTCACGACCGTAACCAACTCCCAGCCGTCTTTCTCCAACTTGTCCCACGCGGCGGCTTCATTCGCCGAGCGATCGCCTTTGTCTTCAAACACACCCACGCGCCCCAGATACACGATTTGCGTCCCAACCAATTTGCAATGCTCAAACAACTGTGCCATCGAATGTCCTCCACGGCCCGCACCGGGCGGGCAAGATTATTGACTTATCTTGTGCAACGTCATGCCCGAATGCTTTGGTCGGGCATCCATACTACCTGCTGATGCCGATGCTGATATGCCGGTGGATTCCCGCCAACAGCACGCGGGAATGACGTCGGCACACGCTGATTACTGATAGTACACACGCCCCCAATAAGGCTCGAGCGTCTGCTGCACCAGTTCGAAGTCGTTCACGTCAACTTCGCGATCGTTGAGCAGATCGCGCCAGCGGCCATTGTCGGCAAACGGAATATCGACGGTCTGCGGCCGATCGGAGAAATTGATCGCGACGATGAAGCGCTCCAATCGGCCGTTATCCCCCTGTCCCCAGCGATGATAGATCACCACCTGTTTGTCCACATCGATGCCGTAACCCGCCGGGTTGAACTGCAGCTGCCAGTCTTCCCACTGCGCGGGATAGAAGTTGTTGGAGCGCAAGCCGCCATGCGCTTTGCGCAGTTCGATTAACTTCTTGTAAATCACCAGCAGCTGCGAGCCGATGCTGTCCTGCGGGAAACTCCAGTGCAAGGGACGCGCGATCACGCGGCGGCTGCTGCCGCGATCGTCCTCCATCAACCAGTAATCTTCCGCGAATTCCTGTCCGTTTTGCAGCAGCGGCGTGCCAGGCGCGGTCAGCAGCGCGATGGCATACGGCTGCGTGCGATACCACTCCATGCCGCCGGCATTGTTGCGCGCCCCCGCCTGCCATGCCACGTGCGAATGATCATGATTGGTCAAGTACGTCGTCGCCACTCGATCATCGTGCAAGCCCGCGTGATTGTTCAGCGCGCCGATGAAGCGCGCATCGATGCGACCGTTCCACAGCCCATCGAAACACTGCTGATACAGCGCATTATTCCAGTAGCTCGTGGCCGCCGTGGTGTTGACCACCTGCGCCGCCGTCAAATCGATGTGCTCCAGCGTCAGCGAGAAATTGCTTTCGCCTTTGTCGGTCACGTGCTGCTGGATGTCGCTCAGCAACTTGGGCAGACCGCGCTCGTCGCCGGGAATGTAGAAGTTGACCGTGTTATCGAAGCGAATCCCATCCAGACCAAAGTTGTCGATCCAGTAGAAGCACGCATCACGGATGAATTCTTGCGTGCAGCTGTTGTTGAAATCCAGATCGAGCAGGCCGGGGAATGCGCCGCCAAACTGGCCCACATACGGACAGGCGTCAGGGTCTTGATACAGCCAGCGATAGGGGAAACCGCCGGCGATTTCTTTGTGTACCCCCACATCGCCCACGTGATTGAACACGCCATCCATGATCACGTGCAAGCCGCGCGCATGGCATGCGTTGATCAGCCGCTTGAGCCACACCAATTTATCGGCGGGGCGGCTGAGCGCGTTGGCGTAGCGATATTCCATCGAGAAATACAGGTACGGCGTGTAACCCCAGCTAAACTCATCGCCCGGCCACGCCGTCCACGGCATAAACAAAATCGCGTTGACGCCCAGTTGATCCTTCAGATAATCGAGTTTGTCGCGCACCGCATCGATCGGCGTGCGCAGCCCGCGATATTCGTCGGTGAAGTCGTCGATCATCAGTTCATAGATCACCAGATCGCGCAGCGGCTTGCGCCCGCCCGCCACCGGCTTGATGGCGATGCCTATCGACGAGCCGCCGGTCGTGAACGCCGAGTTCTGGCGTTCGCGGCCGCCGTAGCGCGTGCATGGATCGCTGATCTTGCGCTTGGTGCCGTCCTCAAACGTCACGTAGTATTTGTATTCGTAGTAGCCGGGCGGCAAAGCCTCGGGGGTGCGATACACCCATACCCAGCCTCTGGGATGCGGCTGCTTGATCAAGTGCGGCGCGGCTTCAAAGTCCCACGCTTTCGTCTGAAAACTGCCCACCACTTGAATCGACACGATCTTCGGATCGCCGTAATCGGCCGCGGCTCGATCGGCATATTGTGTCGCGTCGTGCGCGCGATCGGGTATGAACAGTTTGAACTCCACCTGTCCGCCATCGATGCGGTTATTCACCGGCCACGCGCCAAAGTGCTCATCCATGTACATAGGTGCCTCCCTGTCCTTGTCTGCACTCATTGTATGATTGAAGCGATTGCCGGTCAATTCTACGGGTTGGTTGACGCCGCGCCCATCCCCGCGTAGAATGACCTACGCGGAGGAAGACCGATGACGATCCCCAGATTGGACGCCCCCACCGATTGGACGATTGCGCGTTGGATGACGGACGAATTGGACGCCTATCTCAAAGCCGATGTGCTGTACTGGACCGTCGCGCCCAACAATCCGCTGGGCACGAAGATGCCGCAGTTGACGATCGGCGGCCTGCTGGAAGCGTTGGTGCGAGCCGAAGCCGCTCACGCTGATCTCTCATCGGATCAATCAACCGCCCTGCCCGCGATCCGCCAACAACACGATCGGATCCGCGCCGCCCACGCGGCCGCCTATGCCAGCAAGGCCCTGCGCGAATTCAACAGCCGGCTGGATGCGTGGAACACTTACCTCGACGACGCGCAGCGCAAGCCCGCCGATGTGGCCGGTTACTATCCGCACGAAGTGCGCGCGCGCGCCAAAGCGCATTTGTTGGCGCAAACGTTGGGCCGCGATTTGCCCACAGCCAATCGCGCGCGCCTCTCCCGTCTCGATGCGCGTTTGCTGCCGATGTTGCAGCCGGGCGCGTTTGTGTGGGACGAACGTTTGAAGGCCGCTTTCCCTCAGGATACTTGCTGGTGGCTGTACGGCCACTTGATCGATTGACCTTATGCGTATTGAACTCATCCGTGCCACCGCCCAACATCGACGTCTTGTGCGACAACTTTACGAACTGTATTGCCACGACTTCAGCCCGATGACGTCGTCCGACATCAGCGACGACGGCTATTGGACCGGCGATGATTTCCTGACCCCGTGGCCGGACGATCAACTGCAAATCTACCTCGTGCGCGTCGATGAACAGTGGGCGGGCTTTGCGTGGATCGCGCGCGGCAGTTATCTCAATCCCGTCATCGAGAATCATTACCTGATGGACGAATTTTTCATCATGCGCAAATATCGGCGGCAGGGGCTGGGCGAACAAGTGGCCGTGCGCCTGTTTAACAAATTCGAGGGCGTCTGGGAAGTGGGCGAGATTTCCGAAAACGTCGAAGCGCAAGTCTTCTGGCGATTGGTCATCGGCCGCTACACGGACAATCACTTTCAAGAAGTCAACGCTGATACCGAACGCTGGCTCGGCCCGGTGCAAACCTTTAGAACGCCATAATCAGACGCTCACGCTAAGCCGCAAAGAGGCAAAGAACAATCCCAAAAATCTTTGCGCCTTTGCCGCTTGCCCATGTCCTCGGCCCAGTGGGCTGAGGTGGGCCGCTGGCGTGCGTGAGAAATTTTTGCATGTGACTGTATGCCTACATCCGCCTCAAACTATCTCATCAACCTCACCAAACTCGCCCGCAGCGATCGGGCGCTGAGGCCGTTGGTCGTCACCTACTACGCCACGACGCAGTGCAACCTCAACTGCGCCTACTGCGAATACTTTGGCGCGCGCCGCAACGCTCAGGCTGAGGAACAACTCGATCTTGACCAGGCCGTGCGCGTCCTGCGCGTGATCCGTTCCGGCATCGATCGCCTCATCGTGACGGGCGGCGAGCCGCTGCTGCACCCCGACATCGACGCGCTTTTGCTCAGCGCAAAGCGCGATCTGCATTTCAAGCATCTGACCCTGTTGACTAACAGCAGCCTGCTCGATCAACACGAAGCGATTTTGCCCGTCGTCGATCGCCTCGTCATCAGCCTCGATTCCACGGATGCGGATGTGTGGCAGCAGATCATTCGCGCCGCGCCCGGCACCGCGCACACGATTCTGGGCAACATTCAGACGTATGCCGCGCGCCAGCGCGAATTCGGCTACGCGCTCGTCGTCAACTGCGTGCTGACGCCGCACACCGTCAGCAGCGCGCAAGCGATCTTGGACTTCTGCCTTCAGCACAACATCCTCGTGTCCTTCTCGCCGCAAGCCGTCAACAACTGGCCGCACTACGACTTGCTCGTGTCGAACGAATATCGCGCTTTCGTACAACATCTTATCGATCGCAAACGGGCCGGTGCGCCGATTCTGGGCAGCCTGGCTTATCTGCACACGCTGCTCGATTTTCAGCCCTATGCGTGCTATCCGCTGTTGGTGCCGCGCGTCATGCCCAATGGCGATCTGGTCTATCCCTGCCGGCCCATCGAACAGGGTCACGTCGAGCGCGGCGGGCGGCCCTGCAATCTGCTCAAAGTCGAATCATGGGATGCCGCCTTGAAAATCGCGCTGGACGAATACGGCCAGCCGCCGCAGACCTGCACCAGCTGCTTTCAACAGTGCTTCGCGGAAGCCTCACTGCTGCAAGCCAAGCCGCTGTCGCTCTTGCGCGAACTGACTTTCTCGGCCTCGCGGCGCGGTTCCGTGTGGACGCATGCGCCGGGATAGACGTGGTGCGTGATACGTGGTGCGTGAAAGAATCATCCCCACGCACCACGCACCACGCATCACGAAGTACGCAGTACGACTTCATCATGCCCCAATCCACTCATTCTGACGTTCTCATCATCGGCGCCGGCCTCGCCGGCCTCACCGCCGCCCTGCACGTGGCCGAGCGCGGCCTGAAGCCGATCGTGCTAGAGGCGAATCCGCAGTACGTCGGTGGGCGCGTGGCTGGCAACGACACCGTCGAGTTTGAGCATCACGGCCAGCTGTGGCATTTTCGCGGGGAGCACGGTGTGCACGGCATCTGGTCGCCGTATCGCAATTTGCAGGCAATGCTGACCCGGCAGAATTTGCGGCCCACTTTCATTCCGGCTCAAGATGAAAACTGGATTTATCGTTACAGCAATGGCCGCGTGAAAATGGCCGCCGTGGGCAGCGCCCTGCGCAACAGTTGGATTCCCGCCCCGCTGCATTATCTGGCCCTGTTCATTCGTCCGCGCTTCCTGCAAATGCTGGACATCCGCGACGCGCTGTCGCTGATCGAAGTATGGTACAGCCTCGTCTTCGCCCTCGGCGTCGATCCTTTACGCGAGGATCAACCGCTGGAA
>JAUQXD010000042.1 GCA_030834835.1 Thermoflexales bacterium
GGCTTGCCGTTGATCGTGCTGCCGATCATTCTGATCGCATTGCATGTGCTACTGCCCATTTCCTTCAGCGATCTGGCTGGCACGATCTATCAGGGCGAATCGTCTTACAACTTCATTCAAGTGGTCGAGCGCAATCAAACGCGCTATTTGCTGCTCAACGACGGGCAGGGCATCCATTCGATTTACAAGCCCGACACGATTCAGACTAATGGCACGTGGGACTACTTCGCCATCGCGCCGTACTTCAACGCGACGCCGACGCCCGTTCAGCGCGTGGGATTGATCGGGTTGGCGGGCGGCACGCTGGCGCGCTCGTTCACCGAACTGTACGGGCCGATCCCCATCGACGGCATCGAGATCGATCCGAAGATCGTTGAAGTGGGGCGGCAGTATCTGGGCATGACGATGTCCAACCTCAACGTCATCGTCGGCGACGGGCGCGCGGCCGTCAACCGGCTGGCCGACAACTACAGCGTCATCGGCCTCGATGCGTTCCGCGTGCCGTACATTCCGTGGCACTTGACCACGCGTGAATATCTGCTGGAATTGCGCGCGCGTCTCGCGCCCGACGGCGTGATCGTCGCCAACGTGGGCCGCACCCGCACCGACTATTCGATGGTGGACGCGATGGCGCGCACGGCGGCCACGGTGTTCCCCTCGGTGCACGTGATCGATGTGGCAGGCTCGCTCAACTCGATCGTGTACGCGACGATGCAGCCCACCTCGATCGAGAATCTGCGCGCCAATCTGCCGCTAATGCATCATCCGCTGTTGACCTCCACGGCGCAACTGGCCTTGCAGCCCGGGCGAAGTCGGCCTCTCAATCCAGACGCCATCGTCTTCACCGACGATAACGCGCCCGTGGAGCGATTGACCAATGGCATCATGCTGAATTTTCTGTTTGGGATGGCGGGGGGAGGATAAGGAGGCACACAACTGGTCAATTGGTAATCGGTCAATTCGTAACCAGTCAACCAATTACCAATCTCCCGGTGTGCCACTTCGTGGATCAGATTTTTCCGAACGCTGCGACCATCACATCTTCGCTAAGCGGTGTGAATAGCCCAGCACAACTTTAACCACTGCCCGCGCCACTTCCGGCTCGGTGTATTCGGCGGGCGGCGTCCAGGTGTGGCTGGTTTCCAATGCGATCTGCATAGTGTTCGCGATCATCTCGGGATCAGCGCCGCTGAGGATGTTACTGCCCACTTCCACCGTCTCGGCCCGCTCGGTCACATCGCGCACCGTCACATTGGGCACATTGAACAGGCAGCATTCTTCCTGCACCGTCCCGCTGTCACTCAACACGCCACAGGCATGACGCTCCAATTTCACAAAATCAAAAAAGCCCAGCGGCTTGAGCAATCGCACCTGTTCCGATTGCGGATC
>JAUQXD010000043.1 GCA_030834835.1 Thermoflexales bacterium
GTTCGTCACGATGGCCAGGTTGCCCCAGCCGTGCGCACCGCGAAAGAACTCATCGCACAACACGATGGCCTGCGATTCGGGCGCTCCCCGGCTGATCAGCTTGCGCTTCAGGCGCTCGTAGATGCGCCAGGCCAGCGCCACATTGTCAGGCGGCCACCTTTCGCCTGCTAACTCCCAAAGTTCCAGCCACCACATCGCCGCTTGTTCCAGCACGGTCGTCGCGTCTGGCGTCGTCGTGTCATCCATGATCAATCTTCACCCTTGCGGAAGTAGGCCGATTATATCACGCGAGTTCGATGGTCAGCCGCGCCGCCGCTTCCCGCAAGAACCGCAGCGTCAGCGTCCGGTGCGATAACCCCTGCGTCAGGTGATATACGATGCTGCCCGGCCGTCGTCCGAACAGATCGATCAGGCGCGTGGTATAGTCTTCGACCCGAATGATCAGCGTCACACCTGCACCCGATTGATCCTCAACCGCCTCAAAGACGATCTGTCCGCCGTTACGCGAGCGGCGGCTCTGCATCGCTCCGCCCACCACGGACCAGCTGAGGCTTACTCGATTAACCCCGACCGTCACCTGCCTGTGATCAAACGCCAGCACATCGCCAAAGATCGGCGCGCGCATGGCCAGTCCTGTGCCGCGCGGAACAGTGTAAAAGACGCCCAGCGTCATGTGCTGCATCGCGCGGAAATACTCGTCAGCCAACTGCTCGATGAAGCTGGCATCCAGTGCGCGCTCCGGCGGCCACTGCGCGCGCGGAATCTCGACGCGCTGTTCGGACAGGAGTTGGCCTTCAGGATCAAAGCGAACCAGATGGGTGGTGTGAAAGGACATTGAGGGGTTCAGAATGCCCGATGCACGAAGCGCCCGTCGATCATCGTCGCCAGCACCTGCGTGTCCGCGATCGCCATCGGTTCGATGGTGAAGATGTCGCGATCGAGCACGATCAAATCCGCCAGTTTGCCTGGCGTCAGCGAGCCTTTGCGCTGCTCCTCATACGAGGCGTAGGCCGCGCCCAGCGTAAAGCCGCGCACAGCCTCGTGCACGCTGAGCCGTTGTTCGGGGTACCAGCCGTCGGGCTGCGGCGAGCCATCGGTGCGGCGGCGCGTGACGGCGGCGTGGATGCCCCAGAATGGATTGAACGATTCAACGGGCGCATCTGATCCAAAGGCCAGAGTCGCGCCCGAATTAATCTGCGTGCGCCAGGCATAAGCGCCCGCGCTGCGCGGTCCCCAGTACTTGTCGGCGATGAGCATGTCGCTGGTGGCATGGATAGGCTGCATCGACGCGATGACGTTGAGTTGCCCCAGGCGGTTGAAGTCATCGGGATGCAGCAACTGCACGTGCTCGATGCGATGACGCAAGCGCGGCGCGGTCTCTTCTGCCCGACGCTGTTCGTCGGCCCGGACCATTGCAAACACATCCAGCACATCGTGCGTGGCTTTGTCGCCGATGGCGTGGATGGTGCTCGAAAGTCCCGCTGCGCTGGCTTGCCGCACGTGCTCGAACATCTCTTCTTTGTCGGTCACGGCGATGCCGCGATTGGCAGTTGAGCCTTCATATGGATCGATCATCAACGCCGTCTGCGGACCGAGCGCGCCGTCGGCAAACGCCTTCACGCTGTTGATGCGCAGCCAGTCGTCGCCAAAACCCGATCGGAGGCCGAGCGCGATCGCGTGTTCCAGCAGAGCGACGGGCAGAGTCTTGCTGACGCGCAACTTCAACTCGCCGTTCTCTTTGAGAATCTGCCATGCCTGCAGGGCGCGCGCGCCGTCGAAGTCGTGCACGCCCGTCAGGCCCGCGCGATGCATCAATGGCAGCATATCACGCATCGCATCGACCACCGCGTGCGTCGACTCTTGCGGAATGATCTTGCTGATCAAATCCATCGCGTCTTCGAGGAAGATGCCGGTCGGATCCCCGCGTTCGTCGCGCACGATCTCGCCGTTGGCAGGATTCGGCGTGTTCGCCGTGATGCCCGCCATCTTCAACGCCAGCGAATTTGCCCAGCCCGCGTGGCCGCTCTTGGCAGTGAGATACACTGGATGTTCCGGTGCAACCCGATCGAGATCGGCCTTCGTCGGAAAATCTCCGCCCGCCGAAGGCGGCCCCCACACGTTTTGATTCCAGCCGTGGCCGCGAAGCCACTGGTTTTTAGGCGTGATCGCAACCCGGTCGGCCACGCGCTGCAATAGTTCAGCCAGCGTCGGCGCTTCGGCGTCGATGTTCTTCAGGCCCAGCGCGATCCATTCGGCATGCAAGTGCGCGTCGATCAGGCCGGGCATAACGCAGCGGCCGTGCAGATCGATCATCTGCGCGTTGTGGGACAGCCGCTGCATCAGCGAGTTGTCGCCGACGGCGATGATGGTGTTGTCCCGAATGGCAATCGCCTGCGCGCGAGGATGCCCGGCATCCTGCGTGTGGATATTGGCGTTGTAAAGCACGAGATCGGACATGATTCACCTCATAGCGTTACATTATTTTCCCGCGAGTATCGCCCGGCCCAGCCGCATGGCTTCGGTTTCGATGTCGCGGCGCAGGGCCTCGCGCTCATCGGGAGCGGGTGTTTCAACATAGCGCATGGCATTCTGCCACACTTCGTCGCGCCAGTGTGTGATGATTTCGGAGATGAGCCATTCATCCACGGGGCCAAGCAATTTGTCGATGAAATCGAGCCATGGTGAGCGCGCTTCCAGAATTTGATCCTGCACCCGATCGATCGTCTCGCCGATGATGGCGTTGACCAGATCGTAATCGGCGCGGCGTTGAGCGCGCTGTTCGGCGGTGAGGGCGTCCCACTCGGGCGACAGCAATTCGGCCACGGCGAAGACCAGATCGTAGTTGATGTGTGCGTTCACGCCGACCAACATCTGCTGGACCGTCATCACCTGCTCGCGCTGCGCGGTGTCGTGGGCTAATTGCCAGACGCGGGGCGTCTTCGGTTGGCGCGCCTCGTATAACTCGAGCGCCTCAAAGTAATATTCGGCGAAGCGTTGGAGCAGCCGCATCACCCAGGCATCATCGGCAAAGCGCCCGGTCTCAAGCGCATCCAGCATGTTGCCCGTCATCATGGCGTAGCAGCCCAGAAAGATGCTGCGCCGATCGTGCGCGGCCTCCCATTGTTGCACGTGCTGGTTCATCTGGACCAGGACACTTCGGTCGCAAATGGTCATGATGAGCCTAACAATTCCGCAAAGTGTTCGAGCACTTCGCTCAA
>JAUQXD010000454.1 GCA_030834835.1 Thermoflexales bacterium
CGCACAAGACCTCCGAGGTTTCCAAAACCTCGGAGGTCTTTGTGATCCAGATACCATTGCAGGGTGTAGTCCAACAGGTATTGATACGCGCCCAGCGCAAATGAACCAGAACCGCAGGCCATATCCAGGACGCGGAAGCCGTCTAATTGCTTCGGGCTTTTACCCGCAACCTGTTTGCCAACAGTCTGTTTGACGATGTATTCGACGATGTAGGCGGGCGTGTAATAGACGCCGCCAGCCTTCTTCACTTCGGGCTTGTCCTCGACTTTGGCCTGATGCCCGGCGGTCAGGCGAATGACCTTGCCCAAAAACTGCTCATAGACATTGCCCAGAATCTCGACCGGAATATCGTTGAAGCGATAGGGGCTGTTGGGGTAATACAGATCGTCGATGATGGACTTCAAGACTTTGTCATCAATCGACAGGTTCAGCATCCAGCGGTCGCCGCCTTTGGAGAAGTCAAACAGGCCGGAGTTATATTTGCGGTCGGCGGCGCGGAACACCTCAATCAGGCTGGCGTACAGGCTTTCACCCTCACCCGACGCTTCGCGTCTCCCTCTCCCTGCCAGGGAGAGGGCCGGGGTGAGGGTCCGTAGCCGTTCATACGCCTCGATCTTGCGGTCTTCGGCGATGCGCAGGAAGATCAAGCGATCCAGCGTGCGCTGCACGGCGTCATTCAATTCTTCAACCGACAAATCGACATTGCGCAGCGCCAGATTTTTTGCCAGCACCTCGCGCCAGCCGGAGATGTCTTTCAAGAACTCGGCATCCACTTCGCTGGTGCCACGTTTACCTTTGATAGTCCCGGCGTACTGTTGAAACGAGCCGCTCAACACAGCCTCGCGCGAGAACACATCCCAAATCTCGCGCCAGCGCTCGGCGTATTCTTCGTAGGTATAAAAGTTGACGCGGGCCACGCTGACCTTATCCGTTAGATTAGGGCGCACGCGGCCTTCATACACGGCCAACTCTTCAAAGTCGGTCAGGATGGATAAGGGCAGGCCGGTATTCCACGCATAGCGGCGCAATTGATAGGCATGTTCGGGCGCGGTCTTGATGGAAATGCCGGGGCGTTTGGCTTCAACATAGAAGATGGGATCGCGCCCGACGCGAAAGGTATAGTCGGCGGCCTTCTGATGGCCTTCGATGTCCAGGGATTCCTCGACCAGCACTTCTTTGTACATCGGGGCTGTGCCCTGCCGATTGTGCACATCCCAGCCCAACGCTTCAAACAGGGGATCGATCAAGTCCTGACGGGCCTGGGCTTCTTTGTAGTTGGGGGCGCGGTAGTGATTGAGGTTGGTGCGGAACTGCTTGACGAGTCGAGCGACTTCGGTCTGCGATTGATCAAACGTCACGGGCATGGCACGCTCACTCATGCGAAAGAATACGGCCATTGTAGAATAAATCGCCACGCGAGGCAAACGCGGGTCACCCCCTATCCATCGTCACGGTGGAGTGTGCCAAAAGTCATGGTTGCGCGCCCAAACCTGATGACCCGCCGCACTTACCCCTTTCGGGCGAGTGCGGTACGATTGCACTGCGATTATGCACGGACAGGAGCGGGTGCAGATGAAGAAGAGACGAACTTTGATCCTGGTGGTGGTGGGCGTGCTGGCCTGCGTGGGCGTGGTCTTCGTCGTGCCGCGCCTGCTGCCGGCATCGAGCAGCGCGACGACCAATGTCCAGACCGGGCGGGTGTCGCGCGCGACGCTGTCGGCGGTCGTGGAATCATCGGGCAGCGTGACGGCCGAAGCGGATGCGACGTTGAACTTTGACGCAGCGGGCACGATCTCGGCTGTCAAGGTGAAGGTGGGCGATGTCGTGAAACAGGGCGACGTGCTGGCCGAACTGGATACGCGCGACATCGAACTCCAGATCGCGCAGCAAACCCAGTCTTACTTAAGCCAGCAGGCCAGCTACAGCATGACCATCACGCCCGACCCGGCGGCGGTGAAGTCGGCGCAGATTGCGCTGGACAATGCCAACGCAGCCTACAAACTGGCGAAGCAGAAATACGCCGTCAACAGCACCGATTCGGTGTCCCTGAGCTGCGACAACGTCGATAACGCGAAGCAGACCTACGATGACGCGGTGAATGCCTACAATGCGCTGCTGACGAATTGGCGTGTGGTGGTCAACGGTTCGTTTGAGATCTCGCCGCAAAAGGCGCAGCTCGATCGGGCTAAAGCCGCTTACGATCAGGCGCTGGCCAGCTGCGCGTTGACTAAGAACGGCGTCAACACCACCGGCATTCAATCGGCGTTGATGCAGGTTCAGCAGGCCAAGACCAACCTCGATAACCTCGTGTCGCCCTCTGAGCGGACGTTGACCCTGGCGAAAGTGCAGCTCGATCAGGCCAAACTCGCACTCGATCAAGCCACGCGGCAACTGGCTGATGCCCGCATCATAGCGCCGTTCGACGGCCTCGTGACCAAAGTCAGCGGCATCGTCGGCGGGGCCAGTTCGGCCGCGTCGATCACGCTGGTGGATGCCGGCCGCTATCACGTCGATGTGCTGGTGGACGAAACGGAGATCGCGCAGGTGCAGTTGGGCCAGCAGGCCGAACTGACCTTTGATGCGCTGCCCAAAGCCAAAGTGACCGGCACGGTTAAACGGATCGATCCGGCCGGGACGGTCAGCCAGGGCGTGGTGAACTACAAAGTGCGCGTCGATCTCGATAAGACCGAGGCCGCTTTGCGCATCGATATGTCGGCCAACGTGCGCGTCATTCTGGACACGCACAGCAACGTGCTGGCCGTGCCGGGCGGGGCTATTCGCTCCGACACGACGACCGGCGGTTACTACGTGAACGTGGTGGATACGACCGGCGAAGCGAAGCGCGTCGATGTGACCACGGGCTACACCGATGGCGATCTGACCGAAGTGTCCGGCGATCTTCAGCAGGGCGATCAGGTCTACACCAGTGAGCCGCCGGCCGCGCAGGCGCAGGGTGGCTTTGGCCTGTTTGGTGTCCGTGCAGTTGGCCGGTAAGGGCTCGTGTATAGCAGAGGCGGCTCCCACGCCGCCGGGAACGCGGGC
>JAUQXD010000455.1 GCA_030834835.1 Thermoflexales bacterium
CACTCCGCTCACCGGCTTCCTCAACAAAGCCGATTACGAGAGCGTCGTCGATACGATGCATCTGACCAACGGCAGTGTATGGTCGATTCCGATCACCCTGCCCGTCGATCGCGAATTCGCCAACTCGATCAAGGAAGGCCAGCGCGTGGCCCTCACTGAACCCGATGGGCACATCCTGGCGATCGTGACCGTCGAAGAGAAGTTCGACTACGACAAGCAGCGCGAAGCCCGCGAAGTCTTCCGCACCGAAGAAGAGAAGCATCCCGGCGTGGCGCGGCTCTATCAGCAAGGCGAAGTGCTGCTCGGCGGCCCGGTCGAAGTGATCGACTTTCCCGGCAATCGCCCCTTCATGGAACATCGCCGCACGCCCGCCGAAACACGCGCCCTGTTCGCCGAGCGTGGTTGGAAGACCATTGTTGGTTTCCAGACGCGCAACCCCGTGCACCGCTCGCACGAATACTTGCAAAAGGTCGCGCTAGAATTCATTGATGGCTTGCTGCTTCACCCGCTGGTCGGTGAGACTCAGGCCGAAGATATTCCCGCCGATGTGCGCATGGCCTCCTATCGCGTGTTGCTCGACAACTACTATCCGGCCAATCGCGTGGCGTTGAGCGTCTTCCCGGCGGCGATGCGCTATGCCGGTCCGCGCGAAGCCATCTTCCACGCGCTGTGCCGCAAGAACTATGGCTGCACGCACTTCATCGTCGGCCGCGATCATGCGGGTGTGGGCAATTACTATGGCACGTACGACGCGCAGTTGATCTTCGACAACTTCCAGCCCGGCGAACTGGGCATCACGCCCTTGATGTTCGAGCACACCTTCTTCTGCCAGAAGTGCGAAGCCATCGTCTCGTCGCGGACATGCCCGCACGATAAGTCGCAGCATCTGATCTTCAGCGGCACCGAAGTGCGCCGCCGCCTGCGCGCGGGCGAACCGCTGCCGCACGAATTCACGCGCCCCGAAGTGGGCCAGGTTCTCATCGACGGTCTGCGCGAAAACGGTCAATAAGTGACACGCAAAGTCTTCGTCATCGGTTTAGATTGCGCCGCGCCCGAATTGGTTCTCGAGCGCTGGCGCGATTTATTGCCTAACCTCAACCGGCTAATGTCGCGCGGCGTGTATGGCAATCTCACCTCGTGCACACCCGCCATCACCGTGCCCGCGTGGAGCGTGATGACATCCAGCAAAGATCCGGGCACGCTCGGCATCTACGGCTTCCGCAATCGCGCCGATTGGTCGTACGACAAAATGTCGATCGCGACCGGCAGCGCCGTGAAGGTCGATCGGGTGTGGGACATCCTCAGTCGAGCAAACAAGCGCGTGAACGTGGTGGGTGTTCCCGGCACGTATCCGCCCCGATCGGTCAACGGCTGCCTCGTCGGTTGTTTCCTCACGCCGAGTATCGCGTCCAACTACACATATCCGCCGGAGTTCAAAAAGGAAATTGCGGAGTGGGTAGGCGAATACTGGGTCGATGTCAAAGACTTCCGCACTGAAGACAAAGACTATTTGCTGCGCCAGATCTATGAGATGACACGCGTGCGCTGCCAGTTGGTCAAGCGCATGATCACCGACAAGCCGTGGGACTTCTTCATGTTCGTCGAGATGGGTGTCGATCGCATCCATCACGGTATGTGGAGTTACACCGACGAAGGCCACTGGCGCTTCGAGCCGGGCAATAAATATATCAACTCCATCCGCGATTACTACATCTATCTCGATCGTGAGATCGGCGAGATGCTGGCCCTGTTGCCCGAAGACACCGTGGTGATGGTCGCGTCCGATCACGGCGCGAAGCGGATGGATGGCGGCATCGCCGTGAACGAGTGGCTGCGCCGCGAAGGCTATCTGACGCTGGCGCAAGATGTGCCGGACAAGATGACGCCTTTCGAGCGTGTGAAAGTGGATTGGCCTAAGACCAAAGCGTGGAGTTCGGGCGGCTATTACGCGCGCATCTTCATGAATGTGCAAGGCCGCGAACCGAACGGCCTCATCGCGCCCGCCGATTACGAGCGTGAACGCGATGAATTGGCCCGCCGCCTGATCGCCATTCCCGGCCCCAACGGTGAGGACATTCACACGCAGGTCTTCAAGCCGCAGGACATCTATCACGCAGTCAACAACATCGCGCCCGATCTCATCGTCTATTTTGGCGATCTGTACTGGCGCTCCGTCGGCTCACTCGGTCTCGACAGTATCTACACTTTCGAGAACGATACCGGCCCCGACGACGCCAATCACGCGCAGCAGGGTATGTTCATCCTGTATGATCCCGCGCGCGATCTGGGTGGCCGCCGTCTGCAAGCCGAGATCATGGACATTGCGCCGACGGTGCTGCACTACATGGGCGAACCGATCCCGGCGGATATGCAAGGCAAAGTCATTCATGCGTAATTCGTAATGCGTACTGCGTAACACGCATCACGCAGTACGTATTACGTATCACCGAACTCTATTCAACAAGGAACAGTCAATGAATCTCGAACACGGTTGTACAGTCTGGTTTACGGGCTTATCGGGCGCGGGCAAGAGCACGCTGGCGAACCTGATCGAAGCCGAGTTGCGCGCTCGCTCGCTGCGCGTGGAAGTGTTGGATGGCGATGTCGTTCGCACGAACTTATCGAAGGGGTTGGGCTTCAGCAAAGAAGACCGCGACACCAACATCCGCCGCATCGGCTGGGTGTGCGAAGTGTTGAGCCGCAACGGCGTGGTCGCTATCGCCGCCGCCATTTCGCCTTATCACGAAATCCGCGATGAGATCCGGGGCAAGGTGAAGCGTTTCGTGGAAGTGTATGTCAGCGCGCCGATCGACGTGCTGGCCGAGCGCGATGTGAAGGGCTTGTACAAGAAGGCGCTGCGCGGCGAGATCAAGAACTTCACCGGCGTCGATGATCCGTATGAAGCGCCGCTGAACCCCGAAGTGGTCTGCCACAGCGACGGCAGCGAGACGCCGCAGCAAAGCGCCGCCAAAGTTATGCGCAAGCTGGAAGAACTGGGCTACATTCCTGCTGCGTAATTCTCTGGACGCGGATTACACAGACGGGAGCACTGCACCGC
>JAUQXD010000456.1 GCA_030834835.1 Thermoflexales bacterium
ACGCCGTAGCGCGAGAGCACCAGGCTGCAATCGCGCAGTTCGGCCCAGCGGCCCTCGCGGCCGATGACGACCTGCACACCGTTGACGGACGGATTCAACGCGCTGCTCAGCACGTCTTCCAACAACGAGCGCTCTTCGAAAACTTTCAGCAGCCCTTCGGCCGATTCGCGATCTTCAAACTCTGGCTTGCGCAGCACTTCGCTCAGCCCGTCGCGATATACGTCGGCGGCGGCCCACTGATCGGCGCGGCTCATGATCTCGACGACACGCGCCTGCACATCGGCCTCCAACGCCGAGAGATCCGATCGGCGGGCTTTGATCTCGTCGGCCGTGCGATTGCTCAACAGGCCGTTCAATGTCGTCGAGACCGTATCCAGATCAGCCTGGCTCAGCGGATCGGCCAGCGTCAGCATGTCCTGCTTCACCGCGCCGTCCATCAACACCAGCACGAACAAGACCAGGCGGCCCTGCGTCGAAATCAACTGCAAGTGCTTAAAGCGCGCCTGCGTGGCGCGCGGCGCCGTAACGATGGCGGCCCCGCCCGAGGCATGCGCCAGCACCGACGAGGCCAGCCGCATCCACTGATCCAGATCGAGCCGCGCCTGATGGAATTGATGGCCGATCGTGCGCTGTTCTTCCAGCGAGAGATCGTTATCGCCCATCAGCGATTCAACAAAATAACGATAGCCGGAATCGGTGGGGATGCGGCCCGCCGAGGTATGCGGGTGAGTGAGCAGGCCGCGCTCTTCCAACTTGGCCAGTTCGGCGCGGATGGTCGCCGGCGAGATGTCCAGGTTGTAGCGTTCCACCAGCACCTTGGAGCCGATCGGCTGCACATGGCGCGAACCATCCTCGGCCTCGGTCTCGCTGCCGATGTACTCGCGGATGACTAACCCTAGAATAAGTTGTTGGCGGGAGGTTAAGTTGGACATGGCTTCGCTTACAAGCATTAGCACTCTCGCATCGAGAGTGCTAATCTACTCCAGATAAATTATACCGCACCAACGGAAGCCATGTCAATGGATGCGGGTATAAGAAAAGTGTTAGAAACCAATCGTTGACGCCAATTATGGAGAGTAGAAAATCTTGTCGATAATTCGCGATAGCGGTTGTCCCTCTTTTCGTCGTGGGAGTCGCGGAAAGAAAAGACTAGGATTATCCCACGGCTCTCACAAAGTCGCAGTTTGTCATGCTGAGCGCAGCGAAGCATCTCTTGCGCAGGCGTAGAGACCCTTCGCTACGCTCAGGGTGACGCCCTTTTGGCTACACCTGCACAATTTGCGACGTTTGTAAATGGACT
>JAUQXD010000457.1 GCA_030834835.1 Thermoflexales bacterium
TCTGGGTGTGTTCGCCACGCGCCTGCCCGTCCCCGCCGTCAAAATCGCCGAAGTGCAATCGACCTACAATTTTGCCTACGTGCAGATCAACGGTATCGTGTCGCGCGTCCCGTCTTACAACGCGACCTCGCAAACGCTGACGTTCTGGGTGCGCGATGACACTGGTGAAGTGATGGTCTCCTCGTTTCGAGCGACCACGCAAGATTTGATCGCAGCCGATCGAGTGCCCGCGCCCGGCGATACCGTCGCCGTGCAGGGTACGCTACGCGTGCGCGACACCACACCCTCGCTGACGCTGGATGCAGTCGAATCTCTGGCGTTGACACGCGCCATTACGGAAGCCGCGCCACGCGACATCGGCTCGTTGACGACCGATGATGCTTTGCACGCCGTGACGGTGCGCGGCGTGGTCCGATCGATCCGCTCACCGTTCGATGGCTTGCAATTGATCACGCTGCGCGATGCGACCGGCGCGATCGATCTGGCGCTCCCGGCCGAACTCGAACCGATCCGTGGCGCGCTGCCGCCGCTGGAAGTGGGCCAGTCGATCGAGGTGAATGGCGCGGTCACGCTGTTTGATGCCACGCCGCAGTTGTCGCTGCGCCGCAACGCGGATATTCAGCCCTTAAGCGAGCGCGTGGCCTTTGCCAAATACACGCCCTTGATCGATCTCAACGAGTCGCATGCGGGGCGCTGGGTGCGGGTGGAAAGCGCCGTCGAAGAAGTCTCACCTTTCTCGGCGGGTGTCAAGCTCACGTTGAGCGACGGCCAGCGTCACGTGACCGTGTTGTTCTGGCAGGATGTGTGGGATGCACTGGGCAAGGCTGATGAGATTCAGCCAGGGACCACTTTGTCTGTGCAAGGCGAAGTGAGTGTGTTTCGCGGGCAGCTGGAACTCGTGCCGGAAATCCCGCAGGATGTGGCCGTCCTGGAAGTGACCGCTTTAGCTCCCACTCCGCTGCCGACGGTTGCGCCGACCGCGACCACCGCGCGGCCAACGGCCACGCCTTCAACGCTTATGCCCACGCCAACGGCGCTGGTCATCATCCCGGCTACGGCCACCCCGACGCCGCACGTAACGACGGCAGCTGTGACCAGCGAGCCGAGGGCCACCACCGCTTCCGCGGCGCAGGCAGCTTCCATCGGCGAGTTGACAGCGGCTAATGTCGGGCAAGTCTTCACGGTGCGCGGCAAAGTGGTAGAAACCTCTAGTTTTTCAGCCGGCTTCAAGTTCCTCATCGATGACGGGACCGGCCGCATGTCGTTGACGCTGTTCGACAGTACCTACAAATTCGTTCCCACCCGATCGGGCCTGAACCTGGGCGCCGAAGTATCGATCGAAGCGGAAGTGGCCCAGTTCAACGGCGTGCTGGACTTGCAGCCGACTTCCGGCCGCGATGTGGTCATCATCACGCCCGGCTCCAGTGCGAGTGTGCCGTTGACGACGATCAATCTACTGAAGAAGCCCGGCCAGTTCGTCGCGATCGAAGGCCGCATTACAGATGTCCGAACGTTTTCAGCCGGGCTGAACGTCTTCATCGACGATGGCACGGGCAATGTGCGGGTGACATTGTTCAACAACGTGCTGGCGTATGTGCCCAATCGCGACGGGCTGGTCATCGGCGCGAACGTGCGCGCTGTAGGCAAGACTGATTTCTTCGGCAGCATGCAGGTGGTGCCGGCGCTGGGCTACGATATGACAGTGAAATGAACAATGAGCAATTAACAATGATCAATGATGAGTAACGAGTGATGAGTGAGTCACTGGCTTTGATCGGGATAGCCCTGATCGGCACGCTGGCATCGTCGGTGCTGGCATTGATCCCGGCGCTGCACATCTACAACGTGGTCGGCGTGCTGATTGCGGGCGCGGGCGCGTTGTCGGGCGTGCTCAACGCCGATCAGATCGCGCTGCTGCTGTTGGGTATGATCATCGGTTACGCGATGTTGAGCACGGTGCCGACGATCTTTCTGGCCGCGCCCGATGAATCCTCGGCGTTTATCGTGCTGCCGGGGCAGAAGTGGCTGTTGCAACGGCGCGGTTACGAAGCGGCGATCTTGACCGGCGTCGGCGCGTTGTGTGGGCTGGGTGTACTGGTAGTCGCCAGTCCCATCGCGGGCGAAGCCTCGCGTGTGCTATCGATTATCGCGTCGCCGCACCTGGGCTGGATTCTGGCCGCGATCATCGCCTTCATGTTGATGTCCGAGTGGCCCAAGAGTGGCGAGCGGGGATCATCGGGTTGGGCGCGGTTTCGATCGGCGTGGACGGGGTTGGGCGCGGGTCTGTTGACGTTTGTGCTGTCGGGCGTGCTGGGCTTCATCATCATGTATCGCAGCCCGGTGCCCACCGAATTGTCTTTCCAAAATTTGTTGCCCGCCTTCATCGGCCTGTTCGCGATTCCGATGGTGCTGACGAATTTGATCATGGGGACGCGTGTGCCGCCGCAGCACAACGCCACATCGCTCGATCTGACGCCGCTGGCGCTGTTTCGCGGCGCGGTGGCAGGCACATTTGGCGGCCTGTTTGCGGCGTTCTTTCCGGTGGTCACGGGAGGCGTGGGCGGCTTTCTGGCGGGTCACGCCACGGCGCAACGCGACGATCGATCGTTCATCGTATCGCAGGGCGCGTCCAAGTTTGTGTACTACGTGGGCGGCTTCTTGCTGTTCTTCTTGCCGGGCCTGCATCTGACGCGCGGCGGTTTGGCCGCGATGGCGCACACGCTCTTCACGCCGGACACGCCGCAACTGTACTTCACCGCCGTCGCCGCGATGGCGATCTGCGGCGCGGTATCGTTTGGCCTGCTGATCGTGTTCAGCCGCCTCGCGATCAAAGTGGTGGCGCGGGTGGATTATCGCGCGATCAGCTGGATCACGTTGATCATACTGATCGGACTGGTGTTCATCACGACCGGCCCCGGCGGCCTGATTGTGCTGATCCCGGCCGTGGCGATCGGGCTGATCCCGACGTTGTTCGGCTCGCGGCGCATGAATTGCCTGGGCGTGCTGCTGATCCCCATCACGTTGAATATGGCGGGTGTGGGGCCGAGTATAGCCAGATTATTGGGGTTGTTACCATGAAAGGCATCTCTCACTTTCTCGCCGGCATCGCCGCCGCCTCCTTCGTCCCCGGCGTGATCGAGAGTGCGGCGCAAGGCTCATACTTGATCTTGCTGGGCGGTATCTTTGGCCTGCTGCCGGACACGCTCGATTTCAAGTTCGCGCGCTATTTCGATCGAGCCGAGTCGGTGTATCCTGATCCGGCCAACCTCGATCCGCAGGCGTTGGCGGATCAAATCGCGGCGCTGATCGATCGGGCGGCGGCCGAACGGCGCGAGATTCGCGCGCAGCTGCACACGATCAAACTCGGTCCCGATCGCTGGCGGCAATACACGGTGCGCTTTGACTCGGCGCACAATGAAGTGGGAGTGCGCATCGGGCCGGTGGTCAATACGTCGCAGATGGTGGTAGGACAAGTTGGCAACTTG
>JAUQXD010000458.1 GCA_030834835.1 Thermoflexales bacterium
CGAAACGTTCAGCACGGCGGATGACAATCAAACTGCGGTGGACATCCACGTGCTGCAAGGCGAGCGCCCGATGGCGGCCGACAACATGACGCTGGGCAAGTTCCGGCTGGAGGGCATTCCGCCCGCGCCGCGCGGCCTGCCGCAAATCGAAGTGACGTTTGACCTCGACGCGAACGGCATCTTGCATGTGCTGGCGAAGGACAAAGCCACCGGCAAAGAGCAACAGATTAAGATCACGGCGTCTACCAATCTGTCGAAGAACGATGTCGATCGCATGGTGCAGGACGCGCAGCGCAACGCCAGCGAAGACAATCGCCGCCGCGAAGCGATTGCGGCGCGCAATGAAGCCGACACGACGATCTATCAGGCCGAGAAGAGCCTGCGCGATCTGGGCGATAAAGTGGCGCAAGCCGATCGGGATAAAGTGGAAGCGAAGATTCGCGATCTGAAAGCCGCGATGAATAGCGACAATGTCCAACAAATCCGATCGCTGATCAGCGACTTGCAGCAAGCGACGATGGCGATCGGGCAAGCCATGTATCAAAGCGACAGCGGCGGCAGTACTGGTCCGCAAGGCGGCCCGCAGCCCGATCGACCCGATCGATCTGATCGGCCCACGCCGCCCAACGGTGAAGACGTGGTCGAGGGTGAATATCGTCAGGTATAAGACAGGGTTCACCGCGCCCGCGTGATACAATTCACTCGACGTTGTGATCGAGACCCGTTGGATCACCGCGATCCAACGGGTCTCTTAGTTTGGAGGCATACACCATGTTCTTTGATCCGCTTTACTTTGTGTTCGCGCTGCCCGCCCTGCTGCTGGCCCTGTACGCGCAGATGAAGGTACAGAGCGCCTATGCCAAATGGCAGCAAGTGCCCAATCGACGAGGCTATACCGGCTATGACACCGCGCGCGCTTTGCTGAGCGCGGGCCAGATGGGCGATGTCGGCATCGAGGGCGCGCCCGGCAAGCTCAGCGATCATTACGATCCGCGCGCCCGGATGCTGCGGCTCAGCGGTGACGTCGCCAACGGCCGATCGGTGGCATCGCTGGCCATCGTGGCGCACGAGATCGGTCACGCCGAACAAGACTCAACGAATTACATGCCGTTGAAGCTGCGCAGCGCCATCGTGCCTGCCGTACAAATCGGGGCGTGGGTGGGGCCGGCGTTGTTCTTCCTGGGCTTTCTGTTGCGCATCACGCCGCTGGCCTACCTGGGTCTGATCGCGTTTGCGGCGACGACGGTGTTCTCGCTGGTGACACTGCCGGTTGAACTGAATGCGTCATCGCGCGCGCTGGCGATGCTGCGCAACAACGGTCTGGTGACCAGCGAAGAAGAAGCCCGCGGCGCAAAGGACGTGCTAACGGCCGCGGCCTTGACCTATGTCGCCGCGTTGGTACAGTCGATTATGACCTTGTTGTACTACGTACTCCTGCGGAGCGGTGGCAGTCGCCGTCGTTAAGTCGAATACAACCTGGGTAATCCACCCCATTCCCCGATCGGCCACAGTGGCCCGATCGGGGAATTTTTCACATGTATGGCTTGAAGCGGCATACTATTCTTGACAAAAGAGTTAAGGCGTAATAGAATCAGCCCACTCCAAAACAAAAGACACCTCGCTCTGGCGAGGTGCATTTTTATAGTGAGGGGAGGTGGTTGCGGTCATTGCCAGATGACGAGCCGTTACTCAGCGGGGGCGCGGGTTGACCACCCGGTGTACTATTCGCCAGCCCTCGTATCGATGCCTCTGTATGCAGTTCCTCAACAGAGGTGTGACCCGAATCCGATTCTTTTTAGGAGGAGAATCCAAATGAAGTTCACCAAATCAGTTCTATCGTTGCTCGTGTTGGCCGGTGTCCTGTTGTCGGCATGTGCGCCGACCGCTGCGCCCGCCACCCAGGCCCCGGCCCAGCCCGCTGCCCCGGCTCAGCCCGCCGCGCCCGCGGGTGGCGGCACGCTCAAGATCGTGTCCAGCTTGCCCCTGACGGGCGCTTCGCTGACCCAGACTGACACGATCGTCAAGTCGATCCAACTGAAGTTGAAGCAAATCAATAACACCGTCTGCGACGGCAAGTACAAGATCGTCTATGAGTCCAAGGACGATGCGTCGGCGGCGTTGGGCAAGTGGGACCCGGCCGTTGAGACCGAAAACGCCACCAAGGCTGCGGCCGATGCCGCCGTGATCGCCTACATCGGTACGTTCAACTCGGGCGCGGCAGCGCTGTCGATCCCGATCCTGAACAAGGCCGATGTCGTCATGGTTTCGCCGGCGAACACCTACTCCGGTTTAACCAAGGAAATCGGCGCGGACGTCAAGAAGGGTGAGCCGGGTGTCTTCTATCCCAGCGGCAAGCGCACCTACGTGCGCGTCGTGGCCGCCGACGACATCCAGGGCGCCGTGGCTGCGAACTGGGCGAAGGAGCTGGGCGTGACCAGCGTCTACATCCTGGACGACGCCGAACTGTACGGCAAGGGTGTGGCCGATGTGTTCAA
>JAUQXD010000459.1 GCA_030834835.1 Thermoflexales bacterium
GTTGTATGGCGGCGGCCCGCATATCCGATAGGAACGGTGGCACTTCGCGGCCCGCATATTGCTGCAAGAACTTGCCCCAATCGATCGGCATGACGCCCGCTTGAATCGTCTGCGTGCGCAGCAAATGTTCCAGCACACGCATGCCCTGCTCCGGCGCGATCGTGCCCACGCCCTGCGCCGCGATGCGTTGATCGACGCCGTGCGCCACCGCCGCGCCGACTTCCGACCACGCGCCCCAGTTGATGCTGAGCGCGGGCAGCCCCTGCGCCCTGCGCCAGTGCGCCAGCATATCCAGCAGCATGTTGGCCGCGGCGTGATTGCCCTGCCCCGCCGACCCCAGCACCGAAGCCAGCGATGAATACAATACAAAGAAATCCAGTGGTTGGTGGAATAATCCCCGTCCGTTGGTGGGATCGCAGGTCAATTGATGCAGATGCCACGCGCCATCGACCTTGGGCTTGAGCACGTTGACGAAGCGCGACCAGTCTTGCTGCGCGAGCGCGCCGTCGTCGAGCACGCCGGCCGAATGGATGATGCCGCGCAGCGGCGGCCCCTGCCGATCGATGTGAGCAAGCACGCGCCGCACATCGTCGAGCTGCGACACGTCGCCTTGCCACGCCTCGATCGCTGCCCCGCGTTCGATCAGCTGTGCCACCGTTTGTTGTGCAGCAGCCGATGGTTCACCGCGCCCCATCAACACCAGATGCTGTGCGCCGCGTTCGACCAGCCATTGGGCCGTGATGAGACCCAGACCGCCCAGGCCACCGGTGATGAGATAGGTCGCGTCTGACCGAACAATCACATCGGTTTGCGGCTGCACGATCACGAGCTTGCCGATGTGTCTGGCTTGAGCCATGTACCGGAAAGCGGCCAGCGCCTGCTCGATCGGGAACGCCCGATACGGCAGCGGTTTGAGTTCACCCGTCTCGATCAGCGCCACGATCTCCAACAGCATCGATCGGATCAGCGCCGGATCGTGTTGGGCGGTCACGCCCCAATCGACAATGTGATATTCGCGGCCCCGCCCCAATCGCGCCGCCTGTTTTTCGTCGAGCAGGCCGCTCTTGCCGATTTCGAGGAAGCGGCCCCGATCACCCAGAATTTCAAGGCTTTTCGGAATGAACTCACCCGCCAGCGAATTCAAGATCACATCCACACCTTGACCCTGGGTCAGTGTCATGATCTCAGCGGCGAAGTCGAGCGAGCGCGAATCCATGACGTGCGCCACGCCCAGCGACTTCAGGTAGGCGTGCTTCTCCGGGCTGCCGGCCGTCGCGAAAATTTCTGCGCCAGCGCGCTGAGCCAGCTGCACGGCGGCCAGACCCACGCCGCCGGCTGCCGCGTGGATCAACACGCGCTCACCGGCGTGCAGGCGTCCCAAATGATTCAGCGTAAAATGCGCGGTAATGAACGGGATCGCGATCGTCGCCGACGCTTCAAAGCTAAGACCAGCCGGTTTACGCGCGACCAGATTCGCCGGCGCAGTCACGAATGATCCGAAGCAGCCGCCCACCAGCGCGATGACATCGTCGCCAACTTGCAAGTCGGTCACACCGTCGCCGTGGGCGACGCCATCGCCGATCGCGACGATCGTCCCGGCGCATTCGCCACCCAGCAGACCCGGATCACCGGGATACATGCCCAACACATTCAGCACATCTTTGAAGTTCAGACCGGTGGCCTGCACGGCAATCTCGACTTCGGCCGGGCCGGATGCTCGTCGCACCAGCGGCGCCAATGCCAGATTATCAAGCGTGCCACGCACGGTGATCTCCAATCGGGTCGGCGCTGCGCCAGTATTAGCTGAGATGTGACGCGCGAGTCGCGCCACGTAGCGCTGGCCGTTCCGATAGGCCACTTGATCTTCAGTCTCATTCAGCAGTTCACGGATCAGCGCATCGCCGTCATCCCCCGCGCCATCGAGATCGATGCGCGTGCAGTGCAGCTCGGGATATTCCAGCGCGATGGTCTTGCCCAGCCCCCAGATCGGCGATTGAACAATAGCCAGACCTTCACGATCCTGTTGAATCGCTTGCGCGTGCCGCGTCACAAACCACAGGCGCGGCAGCTCAGGCCAGCCGCTCTTGATCAACGCCTGAGTCAAATGCAGCGCACTGCCCGTGCTCAACATCAACTGCGCGGCTGTCGCAGCGCTCAATGCGGGTACTTCCAAATTCCACAGGTGTAAAACGCCCAGACAGGCTTCCGCGCCGATCGCGTCATGCAGCACTCGCGCCGCATCCGCCGGTTGGGCCGGATCGATCTGCCAGCGATCGGGTGCGAGTTGCGCATACGCAGCACCCGCTTGAACCAACACGCACGACGCGCTGTTAGCGACAAGTTTTGCCGCCAACCGATCGCCGACACCGCCGTCATCCGCAAAGATTAACCAGCGACCCGCCGGCTGCGGCGTAATCGACAGCGGCCCACGCGCGATGATGATCGACTGCACTGAAAAGGCGGCATCATCCTCGGCGTGCAACGGCAAGGCTGCGACCGACGTGAAGCCTGACTCCGCCAATACCTGCGACCAGTGAGCACGCGATAACAGCGGATACGTTGATCGCACGTCTTCATCGGTGAATTTCCACCAGCCATCAGTCAGGCCGAAGGTCAAATCGATCCAGCGTTGGGGCCGGTTCACTTCGATCATCATCAGCAGACCGTCCGGCGACAGCACTTGCTTCACACGCTCGAGTGTGCGCCGCAGATCGGCCGTCGCATGAATCACATTGGCGGCAAGGACGATGTCGAAGTGGTGCGGCGCAAGGCCCTGCGCCAGCGGATCTTGCTCCAGATCAAGCGTCTGATAGCGCACGAACGGATACGCTTCGAAGCGCTGCTGCGCCTTCGCCGTAAATAGCGGCGAAATATCGGTGTACGTATACTCGACGCGATCGGCCGGCAAGCGCGACAGCACACTCGCGGTCGTGCCGCCCGTGCCCGCGCCAATCTCAAGGATGCGCAGCGTGCGGCCTGCCGGCAACTGCGCCAGCGCCGTGGCAATCGCTTCCGCCACGAGCGCGTTGTAGGTCCGGGCGAAAGGCGAGATATGATACAACTGCTCGGCCGCATCAAACGATCCGCCGGGGAACAGCAGCTGCAGCGCATCGACTTCACCCTGCAGGGCGTGGGCTAATTGCGGCCCGCAGCGGGCCAGCAATTTCAATTCCGCCGAGTTCGGGAAGCGTTCCAGCAATTCGGCCAGGTGCGTTGACGTGGCTGTGTCTTCAAAAACGCGCGAGACTTCCCACTCATCAGCCGCACGCCGCCCGTAGTTGCCTTCGCTCAGAATCTCCAACAACCGATCGAGCAAACGTCGATACGAATCGATTACGCCAAGTTGCCGACTTAAGATCAGAGTCGATACCCGATCGCCAACGCGCGGCTTCCAGCCCAATTGCTTGAAGGCCTCGACCACATAGGCCAGGCCCAATGCCTCGGTTTGCGGCAGTAGTTCAGTATAGACTGCCAGACCATGCTGCGCGCCCAACGGCCCGGCCAGCGGCTGCACACGATCGACGAGTGCGTCAGGAGCTGGTAAGAAGCTGCTGTCCGATCGGGGTTGCGGCTGCCACTCAACTTCGTACAACCAATCGGCAAACTCGGCTGAGGCCGAATCTTTGCTTCGCACCGCGTTTCGATCGGCGCGCCTGAACTGCATGCCCATCGCTTCCGCGATGAGCAGGCCGTCATCATCAAACACGCGGATGTCCGCCGTAAGAGTGGCGTGATTAGCCGGCTGATTGGGCCGGATAAGGGCGTGACTCCAAACATGCGTGCCGGGCCGTCGATACAATCGGAAGTTCTCCACGCCGATCGGCAGGTAAGTCTCCGCCGGATTCGGCACTGCAGCCGCCAGAATTTGAATGCAGGCGTCGAGCAGCGCCGGGTGAATGCGATACGCGAGTGCTTCACTCACCGCCACTTCCGGCAATTGAATCTCACCCAATGCTTCACCGCTGCGCCGCCAGATGTGGCGCACACCATGCAGGCTCGGTCCAAACACCATGCCGTGATCGCGCAGCTGT
>JAUQXD010000460.1 GCA_030834835.1 Thermoflexales bacterium
AAACGCAATCAAGCAATGATCATCACCCTCGCCGTAATTCTGGCGCTGGTGGTGCTGATGGCCGGGCGATACGAACCCAAGGTCGCGGCCAGCATCATGCTGTCCGGCCTGACGCTGGGCGCGTTGTATTTTCTGGTCACATCCGGCCTATCGCTGATCTTCGGTCTGATGGACGTACTCAACTTCGCGCACGGGCTGTTGTTCATGCTGGGCGCGTACGTCGGCTATACGATGTATGCCAATCCCCGCATGCTGCTGAACACGCTGCCGCTGGCCTTCGTCATCGCGGGCGGCACGATCATCGGCACGGCCTTAGCCAAGATCGCGTGGAAACGCGCCGGCAACGGCTCGCTCACCGTCGAGCGGGTGATCCTGATCGGGTTGTGGGTGGGCGCGATCATTGTGGCTATCACCGGCTTCGGCGGCTTCGATCTGATTGCGCTGGCGGCGAGTGATGCGACGGTCGCCGGTGGAGCGATCGCGACCGCGCAAGCGCAAGCACCCGATAGCGTATTCTTCAACCGATTGATCGCGCTGGCCTTCGCGGGCATGTTGATCGGCGCGGCGACTTACACGCGACAGCATCGTTACTCGATCGAGCGGGCCGGCAGCAAATCGCGACGCAATCTGATCTTCGCTCTGATCTTCATCGCGCTGGCGTTTGTCATGACGCCGCTGCGGTTGTCGGGTGAGCAGTTCATCCTCGGTCTGCCGTCAAATGCGCGTTTCGTGCTGGCGTTAATCGTCGGGGCGTTGAGCGGCGCGGCGCTGGGCGCGTTGATCGAATGGGGCTTGATTCGCCCGCTGTACGCGCGCCCGATTTATCAGGTGTTGGTCACGCTGGGACTGGTGTATGTGGGAACGGAAGTCGTGAAGAGCATCTGGGGACCGGCCGGCTTCTACATGGACATCCCCGATCTGTTTAACGGCGGCGGCAAGGCCTGCCCGTCACCCGATTTGATTTCGTGGTTCAGCAATAACTGCGCCTCGATCGACGTGCTGGGGCGACCCTTTCCCAGTTACCGCATGTTCATCATCGTGCTCGGCTTGATTGTATTTGTGGCGGTTGGCGTGCTGCTGCGGCGCACGCGACTGGGCATGATCATCCGCGCGGGCGTGCAGGACAGCGATATGGTGCAGGCGTTGGGCATCAACGTGCGGCGGGTGTTCACCGCGGTATTTGCGTTGGGCGCGGGGCTGGCGGCGTTAGGTGGTGTGGCCGCCGCGCCTTTCCTCGGCGTGAATCTGGGCATCGGGCAGGAACTGCTGATTCAGGGCTTTATTGCCGTGGTCATCGGCGGCATGGGCAGTTATCCCGGCGCGGCGATCGGCGCCCTGCTCGTCGGGCTGGCGCGCGCCTTCGGCGATCAGTTCGTGCTCTCGGGCGTTCAACTGCCGGGCATGGAGACAGCCATCAAATTCTCACCGTCGATTGCGCGGGCGTCCACGGTATTGATCATGGCGCTGGTGCTGCTCATTCGACCGGCGGGGTTATTTGGTAAGAAAGAATAATGCGTAATACGTACTACGTAATGGCTTGTTTTTTACGCAGTACGTATTACGCAGTACGCACGACATGTTGATAAAGAGTCCATGAATTTTCTCAAACGTCACTCCATCTTCTTCATCACCGTCATCGGCTTTATCGCCTTTCCGTTCGCGCTGTCGCTGCTGACGGGCGAACCCATCGACGCGGGCACGCCCAAGTTCTGGCAGGGCATGCTGGCGCAGGTCTTCATCCTGGCGGTGTTCGCCATGAGTTACGACCTGCTGATGGGCTTCACGGGCATCCTGTCGTTTGGGCACGCCATGTTCTTTGGCACGGGTGCGTACGTCGCCGGTATCCTGCTGAAGCACGGGGGCTGGCCGCTGGGACAAGTGATCCTGGCCGTGATTGGCGTGGCGCTGGTGCAGAGTCTGATCATCGGCGTGCTGTCGCTGCGCGTGCGCGGCGTCTACTTCACGATGGTGACGCTGGCCTTCGCGCAGATGTTCTTCATCCTGTCGGAAGCCACCGACTTCCGCGAATATACCGGCGCGGAAGACGGCCTGCACAGCATCCCCGTCCCCGCGTGGATGAGCCCCACCGATCAACGTCTGACGTTTTACTTCATCGCGCTGGCCTTCTGTGTGATCGCCTATCTGGTGATGCGGCGCGTGGTGCACTCGCCGACGGGCCGCGTGATGGTGGCCGTGCGCGAGAATGAACATCGCGCGCAGATGATTGGCTACAACACCTTCGTTTACAAGTTGATCGCGATGATGCTGGCGGGCGTGATGGCGGCACTGGCCGGTGCGCTGAACGGCATCTGGAACCTCAACGCCAACCCGACCATGCTCAGCACCACCACGACGATCAATGCGCTGGTGATGACCATCATCGGCGGGGCGGGCACGCTGGTGGGGCCGGTGTTGGGCGCGGGCGTGCTGCAATTGATGGGCTACTTCCTCAACATCTGGTTCGGCCCGCGCTGGCCGCTGATCTTCGGCATCGTCTTCATCCTGATCGTGCTGTTCGTGCCGTACGGCCTCATCGGCACGTGGCGCTTGCGCGGTACTTCATGGAAGCAGCTGTGGCGCGATCGCGTGCAGCAAGTGCGCCAACTCCTCAGCATGAATCGCTGACGCTTCGATCAAAACCTCACAGCCTGTCTCAATTGATCACCTCCGGGCAGGCTCTCTGTGCTATACTTTACCTATGAGCGACGCTCTGGTACGCATCAAGCGAGCCATTCTAGTCAAGATTTGTCCAACCTGCGGCAGCGACAGAATCCGACGCGTGGTGCGAGACATTACCCGCAGTTATCGGGGTCAGACCTATACCGTTCCAAAAGTGGGGATTTACGTTTGCCCGAATTGCGGTGAAAAGGTCTACGATCACGCCGCCCTGCTAAAAATCGAAGCCCATTCGCCCGCTTATTCCAAAATCGAAGCATTGGTCGAAGCCTGACAGGCCAATCATCCGAGCGGGCACAGAGCCAATCGGGAGGTACCGAAAGATGGAAGCATTACAGGTGCAGCAAGTCCTGGCAAGGGATGGCGAAGTTCGGATCACGGGCCTGCCCTACAAGAAAGGCCAGATCGTCGAGATCATCCTGTTCCCTCAATCCGCCACACCGTCGCCGCGTGCCCGGTTGACCGTCGGGCAGTTACGCCGGTCGGGGGTCATCGGCTTATGGCAGAATCGGGATGACCTCGGCGACAGTTCGGTCTATGCGCGCCAATTACGCGAGCAGGCCCAGCAACGCGGAGACGTCCACTTATGATCCTGCTCGATAGCGACGTGCTGATCGACCTGCTGCGCCAATATCCGCCGGCGGTCGGCTGGTTCGATGCCTTGCCCGAAGACGAAGAGTTGGTCGTGCCGGGCTATGTCGTGATGGAGTTGATTCAAGGCTGCCGCAACAAGGCTGAACTAGATAAAGTGCAACGCGAGTTGGCCGCGTATGGGGTTGTCTGGCCCTCCGCGACGGACTGCGACCTGGCATTGGGGGTCTTTGCGGCGTATCGCTTGAGCCACACGGCCGGGGTGCTGGACGTATTGATAGGCCAGACTGCGATTGCGTTAGGCGTGCCACTGCACACTTTCAACCAGAAACACTATAGCTTCATCCCCGGAGTACAAACCATCCAGCCCTACATCAAGGGTGGCTGACTGAATGGGCCGAGACGGACACACGCTCGATAGGGTCGCCGACGGCCCGCGCTGGCCGTTGATCTTCGGCATCGTCTTCATCCTGATTGTGTTGTTTGTGCCCTACGGCCTCATCGGCACGTGGCGACTGCGCGGCACATCATGGAAGCAGCAGTGGCGCGAACGGGTGCGGCAAGTGCGTAATCTCCTCAGCGCGAACCGCTGACCGCTAATCAATGTCCCGTTTGTTACTTACAGCCGTTCACCATACGCAGGACGATCCCAACTGCTTCGATCTGTCTTTCAACGTGCAAGGGATAATCGATGTCCCCGTACGTTTTCATCTTTGACACGAGACAAGATGGCAACTATACTGAGTGCATACTCTACAAGATCGGGACGACATAGTGCATACCCAACACGGGTACGCAGTTCGTCGCTTGTTGACGAAATGTGCAAGTCTTATCCTGTCAGGCATTGACCCCATGAAATCTCCTGTGCTAGTCGTCATGTTAATCCTGATTGCCGGTTGCACCACAGCGCCTTTGCCTGCAGTTGATTCCATTCCTACGCAAGCTAGCTCGCCGCTTGTGCCAACTCGTGTTGCTCAGCCGACTTATACGCCTTATCCCACTTACACACCGTATCCTACATACACGCCAGCGCCCGTCGGCGCGCCATCATTGGGCGTCATATATTTGTGGCCGCAGAATCTTCCCGAAGGATTTTCCATTGAGCGTCAATCAGTGCAAGCAGATGAGTATAGATTCCAAATGTTTATCCGAGTTCCTACATCCGCCGGTCGCGCTGTTGCAAATGATCTGTATTTGACGGGAGGGCACATCGCCGATGATGCTAAAGGGATATCACTTGAAGGACTGGAGACCGAATCCGTTGAAGTTCATGGCAATCCGGGGATGATTGGCAATCGCAATGATGGTTGGTTTCTGAAGTGGCGTGAGAAGGGTAACTTGTTCTATCTTGGGGGCTGGGGAGTAGCCAAAGATGTCGTCGTAAGCATCGCTGAGAACGCCGTCCGCCTAAATCTGTCACAATGGATCACTCAACTTGCGCAGTAGTGAGACAACCAGCTTTGTGAAATGGACGCACGACGGCACGTCGGCAAGGAACCAAACAGTGCCCTCGCGGATGACCGCGAGGGCACTGTCGATT
>JAUQXD010000044.1 GCA_030834835.1 Thermoflexales bacterium
GTTCCTGAGTCGTGTCCATCTGAGCCATTCTCCCCGACTACAAGAAATAATCCGCAGAGACGATTCATCTCGCCCCCGCGGATTGTTTTCAGTGTAGTGCGATTCGCTGATCTTGTAAACAGGCAAATCGGTACGATTGAGGCGACCGGAAAAGGACCGGCCAAAGATACTTGCACTTACAGGCTGCTCATACCCACCAGTCTGTCGCTGATTCATTAAAGCCCATGTTTCAAAGCGGATTGTGGCGAATGCACTAAAATGCGGATTTGTACCGTCCGGTCCAAAGGCTGGTGGTTAAAACTCGGGCTTCGGAAGTGACTGCGTTGCGCTTATGCGACAGGTTTTTCGGCCGATAATCGCTCTTTTTCGCCTTGTTTTCGGCGGTAATCAAGCATTTCGCTTCGCACAAGGCGTCTTGTGCGAGACGATTCCAGGCCATCCTCGTAAGCCGATCACCTCTATGCTTTGTGTCGATTGTGCCGTCTCACATTAAATGAGACTGGTCTCAAAGATAGGGTTCATCCGCACTTTTGATGATCAAGGCGGTGGTGCCGTGCGGCGATGCATGATCCGACGCTTGAGCAAATCCAGTTTGCCGCGACCATACATTTGTCGCTTGATTTGTTTGAGCCGATTGACGTGGCCTTCCGTAGGACCATTGCTCCACAGCAATGATACGCCAGCGGTGACCGCCTCCAGATCTGTTTTCAGACTCTTCACAAAGCCATGTAGCCCAGGCACTTGACTGGTTTGTGCCTCCTCCAGCCACGCTGGAAACTCAGCCGACCGATGTTCGCGCAGGATGGTCTGAAATTGATGGGCCAGGGTGTAAGCGCGTTCAACGAGCGGCGAAGCTTGGCGCAAGTGGTCGAGGTGCGTTTGTTGTTCAGCCGTCAACTGATCGAACGCGAGTAACAACACGCGGACCGCTTGCGTCACGGTCAAGCGCACGGTAGGTGCTGCCGGGGCGGCCGCTGGTGGGTCGTCTGCAAGTCGCGAATGCGGGCAAGATTGCGCTGATCGCGAAAACGCGCGTCAAAACGGATGCCCTGGATGTGTTCAAGTTGGCCCGGCTGTCGGTGGCGAATCTAATTCCCGAAGTCTGGGTGCCGCCCCAGGAAGTGCGCGAGTTGCGCAACTTGATCGCGCATCGGCGACGCTTGACGCAGATGCATACCCAAATCGTCAATCGCTTGCACCACCTGCTGCACCGCTATCACTTCGTGCCGCCCACAGGTGAACTGTTCTGGGACAGTCATCGCGCCTGGCGGGAGGGGCTGGCCGTCTCGCCCACGGAACGCTTGCGCCTGCGCCTGGCGACGCTGGACCATCTGCGGCCGCAACTGGCCGAAGTGGATCAGGAACTGGCCCGGCTCAGCACCGAACCGCCCTGGGCAACGGCCGTGCCACTCCTGATGCAACTGCCCGGCTTTGGCCTGCTCACGGTCATGAC
>JAUQXD010000461.1 GCA_030834835.1 Thermoflexales bacterium
GGTGGTGTCGTTGAAGGGCAAAGCGGCGAAGATCAAAGACGTGGACGTGATCGCGGCGGCGAAAGCGGCCGGGTTGGTGGATAACAAGGTGGTGGCGTTTTCGGCCACGCATACTTCGCTGCGGTTGGTGATTCCGGTCAATCAAAGATAAACCCTCATCCCAGTCCTTCTCCCATAGGGAGAAGGGAGTCAGTAATGCTTGGAGGCGTGATGAATCGCTGCGCGTGGACGGGTGCAAATGAATTGATGGTGGCCTATCACGACACGGAGTGGGGCGCGCCACTGCACGATGAGCAGAGGCTGTTTGAGTTTCTCGTGCTGGAGGGCATGCAAGCCGGCTTGTCGTGGAGCACGATCTTGAACAAGCGCGAGAACTTCCGCGCGGCGTTCCATGACTTCGACGTGGCGCGAGTGGCAAGCTACACCCAAGCCGATGTGGAGCGCTTGCTGGGCGATGCGGGCATCATACGCAATCGACTGAAAATCGCCGCGACGATCAACAACGCCCAGCGCTTCATCGAAGTGCAAAACGAGTTCGGCTCGTTCGATGCTTACATCTGGCGCTTTGTAGACGGCAAACCGCTCAAGAACGCGTGGCGCTCGATGAAAGAGATTCCGGCCAAGACGCCGCTGTCTGATGCGGTCAGCAAAGACCTGTTAAAACGGGGCTTCAAATTCGTGGGTTCGACCATCGTGTATGCACACATGCAGGCGACAGGCATGGTGAACGATCACACGGTGGATTGTTTTCGGTATGCTGAAGTAGACAAGTAGGCAAGGAAACAAGGAAAAGCGAATGGATCAATCATTTAAGCTGGGTGTGAATTATTGGCCGCGCCGCAAGGCAATGGGCTGGTGGTCGAATTTCGATCGCGGCGAGGTGCGTGAAGAGTTTGCCCTCATTCGCGAACTGGGCCTGTCGCTGGTTCGCATCTTTTTGTTGTGGGACGATTTTCAGCCGGAGACCGATCAAGTGTCGCACCCACGCCTTGATGATCTCGCCACCGTGTGTGATGCCGCGGCTGACAACGGTTTGCAGTTGGATGTCACGTTTTTCACCGGCCATATGAGCGGCCCGAATTGGGCGCCGCGCTGGCTGTTGAGTGGCGGGCCAAAGCAGGTGCCCTCGCCGCATGTTCGACAGGTGGTTAGCGGCGGCAAAGTTGTGAAGAGTGGCTATCGCAATCCGTTCGTCGATCCAGTCGCATTGAATGCAGAGCGGTTGTTATTGAAAACGGTTGTGGGTGAATTGAAGTCACATCCCGCGATCGGGTTGTGGAATCTGGGCAACGAGCCTGATTTATTTGCCTGGCCGCCGAATGCGTCGATCGGTCACGGTTGGGTCAAAGAGATGACGGACTTGATCCGCTCGATCGACGAAGCGCATCCCATCACGTGCGGTTTGCACATCGCCAGTTTGCTGGAAAACAACGGCTTGCGCGCCGATCAAGTCTTTGCCGAAACCGACCTCGCCGTGATGCACGCGTATCCGATGTATCTTGATTGGGCGCGCGGCCCGCTGGATGCAGACGTGGTGCCGTTTAGCTGTGCGCTCACGTCGGCGCTGAGCGGCAAGCTGACCATGATGGAAGAATTCGGCGGCTGCACCACGCCCGATAATGGCCCGTCGCAAACATGGGAATGGACGGCGTTCGGCCAGCCGCGCACGCAGTTCATGGCGAATGAAGACGAGTTCGCGCAGTACATCGCGGCCGTGCTGCCGAATCTGGTCGAAGTGGGCACGACGGGCGCGCTGTTGTGGTGCTTCGCCGATTACGATCAAGCGTTGTGGAATCAACCACCGTGCGATGAAGCGCGGCACGAACGCCACTTCGGTTTGGTGCGGCCCGATGGATCGATCAAGCCGCACGCGAAAGTCATGCGCGATTTCGCTGCCACCCAGCCGATCGTGAAAGCCGCAACCCGATCGGTTGAGCTGCCCATGTCGCCGGATGAATTCTATCGTGATCCGGCGCGCAACACAGTCAAGTTGTATCGGCGGTTTATCGAAGCATCTTAACCACAGAGGCACGGAGACACGGAGTTTTAGTTGTCTCCGTGCCTCTGTGGTTTACCTTCTGAAAGGAAATTATCATGCTGAATGAGCAACGCATCGAAGAGTTGTTGTC
>JAUQXD010000045.1 GCA_030834835.1 Thermoflexales bacterium
GCATCCTGCATCCGATACCGATAATACGCCGCGCACGCGCCTTCGCTACTGACCATCGTCGCGCCGAGCGGATGTTCGGGCGTGCATTCTTTGCCGAAGGCGGGGCATTCATTGGGCTTCTTGCGTCCTTGCAAAACGAGGCCGCTGATGCACAACGGCGATTCCTTCGTGTTGATCGCGCCCACGTCGAAGCGCAGTTCGGCATTGAAGTCATTGAATTCTTCACGCAAGCGCCAGCCGCTCAGGGGAATCGTGCCGATGCCGCGCCACTTCCGATCACATTCCTCAAAAACCTGATTGATGATCTTCTGCGCGGGCTGATTGCCTTCTTGCGTCACGGCGCGGCCATAAGCATTCTCGACCTCATGCTTACCCGCTTCCAGTTGCTTCACGGTCTTCAAGATACCCTCGACCAGATCGACCGGCTCGAAACCCGTGACCACGATCGGAATCTTGAACTCCTCCGCAATGGGCGGATATTCCCAGTAACCCATCACCGCGCAAACATGACCTGCCGCCAGAAACGCTTGAACCTGATTGTACGGCGAGGACAGGATAGCGCGCATCGCGGGCGGCACACGCACGTGCGACACCAGAATCGAGTAGTTCTTGACGCCCAGTTGTCGGGCCTGCCACACGCTCATTGCATTGGCAGGCGCGGTCGTCTCAAAACCGATGGCGAAGAAGACCACCTGTTTCGTAGGGTTTTGCTGGGCGATCTTCACCGCATCCAGCGGCGAATAGACCACGCGCACATCGCCGCCGTCGGCGCGGGTGCGAAACAGATCCTCATCGGAACCCGGCACGCGCAGCATATCGCCGAAGGAGCAGAAGATCACGTCGGGGCGCGCGGCAATCGCAATCGCTTTGTCGATCAGTTCGAGCGGTGTCACGCAGACCGGGCAACCCGGCCCGTGAATCAACTCGATGCTCTCGGGCAGCAGCTCGTCAAGACCGTGTCGCATGATCGAGTGCGTCTGCCCGCCGCAGATCTCCATCAACGACCACGGACGAGTAGTAATGCGCTTTATCTCCGCAATGCCTTTGTGGACTAACTCTGCATCGCGGTATTCATCCAGATACTTCATCGGTTATTCCCCCGCAGATTTATCAACCACGAAGAGCACACATGCGGTGCAGTGCTCCCGCGTAGAATCACTAAGAAATGCTTCGTGCCCTTCGTGTACTTCGTGGTTAACTCTCCGCCGGCAGGGTCTTAAACACGTAGTCCCAGATCGGCGACGTGACGCCATAGCGGGCGTCTTCGGTCTTGAAGTGATGCAGCATGTGATATTTCTTCAGGAACTTGTAATAGCCGCCCTTGATGGGCCAGTGGTGCGTGGCATAGTGCGTCAGATCATAGATCAAGTAGCCTGTCACCGTGCCCGCCAGCGTCGGCGCAATCCACAGCGGCAGCCCCAGCAGGTCAAACAGCAGCGAGAACAGGCCGTAAAAGATAAAAGCCAGCGGGATGCTGACGACGGGCGGCATGACCAGACGCGTCTTCAGATTCGGCTGCGCGTGATGGACGCCGTGAAACAAGAAG
>JAUQXD010000462.1 GCA_030834835.1 Thermoflexales bacterium
GCCAATTTTGAGAATATCAATTTTGGGGAGACCATCACTCGGCCACGTGTGTAAGACATGTACCAAGCCTTCGGTGACGCGATACTGTTGAGAATCATATGCAGCTTGTAGCCGAGCACAGTCGCTTGCGCGAGATGCATAATCATCGGCGGAAACCTTAAGCCCGACTATACTTACGCCTACTGTAATTACTGCCGCGAAGATATAGGGGGCAAATTGGAGTTTGATGCCGAAAACTGAGGGTACCCTGATATACCTGAATGCAATGAAGCCTATTAAGAACGCCATCACTATCGCTACAACTAACAGACTCCATTGGTAATCGCTTGAAGCAAGCGATGCATTTTCTTCAAACACAAATACAGTGCGGAAATCGGCGGTCGTATTGCGCCCCAGCAAGCGTCCTGCGACAAGGGCGCCAACGATGAGAATTGCCAAGAGGATGGCGATTGTAAGCAAGGCGCTTTCTAACCAGCGCCATGATTTTGTACGGTTCATAGTTTCGCGGAACAGCGCTTCAACCTCTTCACGCTGTCATCACTTTTTTCAACCGGCTAAATCCATCTGCCCTGCTGAGCAATGACGCGCCCAACACAAATATGACCCGCGTTTTTTCCGGTCTAATTACTTGTAGAGGGCGTCTTTTCCTAATATAATCCGCCTGTGGGATTATATCCAGAACTTCTTCCTGATATACACCTGCCGCCGTTCATTACAGGCTTTTTACCCGGAACTTTCGCGCCGCTTGCGTAAGCGAGCCGCTTGCCTGAGCTTGGCGCCATTATACCGTGTCTTTCGCAAGGAGCAAAAAATGAACCCGCCTCAGCCGCCCCGGAAGTTGCTCGATCAACTGAGCGATCACCTGCGCACCCGGCATTACTCTACTCGCACCGAGCAGTCCTATGTCGAATGGGCGCGGCGCTATATCCTCTTTCATCAGAAACGTCATCCCAAAGACATGGGCGCGCCTGAAGTCCGGGCCTTCCTCACCCATCTGGCATTAGAGCGCAAAGTGGCGGCCTCCACTCAAAACCAGGCCCTGAGTGCATTGCTGTTCCTGTATCGCGAAGTCCTGAACCAGCCGTTATCCGGCATCGACGCTGTCCGCGCTCGCCAACCCGGGCACCTTCCCACTGTCCTGACTAAGAGCGAGGCGGCCCATGTCCTCAGCGCCATGACCGGCCCTACGCAATTGACACCTGCACTTGCGCTGCGCGCCAGCGCGGTGCAAGTGTGGCCAAACTCCTCTACGGCAGCGGCCTGCGCGCCCTGGAGTGCCTTCGCCTGCGCGTCAAAGATTTGGATTTTGAGCAGCACCAGATTCTCGTCCGCGACGGCAAAGGCGAAAAAGACCGCATCACCATGCTGCCCGACAGTTTAATCGCGCCTCTGCGCGATCACCTGCGGCGGGTACAGCAGCTCCATCAGCAAGACCTGGCCCAGGGCTTTGGAGCCGTGCATCTGCCCTATGCGCTGGCCGTCAAATACCCCAACGCGCCCAGGGAATGGCGCGTAGCGGGCAATATGTCTTCCCGGCCAAGACCCGTTCGATCGATCCGCGTACGAACGTCGCGCAGCGTCATCATGCCAGTGACAGCAGCCTCCAAAAGGCCGTTCACGCCGCCGCCCGACTGGCCGGCATTACCGACAAGCCCGTCGGGTGTCATACTTTTCGCCATTCGTTCGCCACACATTTACTGGAAGCCGGCTACGATATTAGAACCATACAAGAACTCCTTGGCCATAAAGACGTGAAGACCACCATGATCTACACCCACGTCCTTAATCGCGGTGGACTGGCGGTCCGTTCCCAGCTCGACTAACCTTCAATCGCGCCAGAAGCAATCATTAACCCGATCAACTTAACATTTATCGCGCTCGATCTAATATCTATCGTGCTGATCGCAACTATTAACCCGATTAAACTAACGATTATCGCATTCATTGCTGAATTCATCTCGATAAACATTACTTCTAACGGGCTTAATCCAACTACTCGCCAGCCGATTGTTCCTTCCAGCCCGATAATCGCGACCTCCATCGCGTTATCTCTAACCCCGCGCGCGCCAATCGCAACCCATTGTCCGCTAGTCCTAAAATCCCACTTGACACATCCTGCATTGTTGCGTATCTTAAACTCGGCGGGCCGGTCGGTCATGACACCCTGCCGCCCGCACACTCTTCCACAGGAGCAATTGGCATGGCCCGACAAAAGCGCACTTCCCAGATTCTGGACAAAGCCTCGCAGCGCGCCGCCGGTCTCAAATCCATCGACCCGGCCCTCGACCTGGGCGGCGTCACCCTGGCCGCCTTCAACGCGCAGATCGACAAACTGCGCGCCGACCTCGCCGCCTACAACACCCTCATGAGCGAACTCGACACACTGACCAACGGCCTGAAAGCGCAAGAGGCGCAACTGGCCGAGTACCACAATCGGATGCTCAGCGGTGTCGCCACCCGCTTCGGCAAAGACAGCAGCGAGTACGAAGCCGCCGGCGGCGTTCGCAAAAGCGAGCGCAAAAAGCCCGTCAGAAAGCCATGAACAATGAACAATGAGCAATGAACAATGAGCAATGATCAATGAACAATGATCAATAAAAATCAGCCGCCGACGATGAAGCAGATCGCCGACGGCTGATTCGCTGATTCGCTGACTCGCTGATTCGCTTCTTCGCTGACTCGCTCCCTTCGTTGACCGCCTCGTGATATACTACTCCCGTTCGACCAGACTAAGTGATCCACCACTCCAACCAATGACCCTACCGGCATGCACGACTTCATCAATCCCCTGATCGATCCCGTCTCCGAACTGGCCGACGTGCTCGACGCTATTCTGCGCGACCTATCGCAGGTCGTCGAGTATGAGCACGTGCGCATCTTGCTGCTGCCCTCCATATTGGATGTGCGCGGTGGCCCGACCGACGCCGACGACGACACCCGCCTCATCACCGTGCGCGATCTGGGTTCATTGTCGCCGCTGCTGGCCTCGCTCGAACCGATCCCGCTCGATCGCTACCCGCTCAATCGCCTGCTGATGACCATGCAAAAACCCATCGTCATCTCAGACACCCAATATAGCGATCTCTGGGTGCGTGACATCAAAGATGCCGCTGTATCCAGCGCCGCTGCTGGAAGCAGCGCCACCGCCAGAGGCGGCATCCGCGCCTGGATCGGCGCACCGCTCGTCGTCAAAGGCGAATCGATCGGCGTCTTGACGCTCCATAGCAGTCTGCCGCAAAAATACACCGAGCGTGACGGCATCGTCGTCTTTGCCTTCGCCAGCCAGGCCGCCGAAGCCATCGACAAAGTGCGGCTGCTCGATCAGGCCCAGAGCCGCCTGCACGCCATGCTATCCCTGTACGACGCCTCACTCGACGTGATCGGCCAATCGCAAGACCCCGATCGGCTGTTGCGCACCCTCGTGCGCCGCTCCGTCGATTTGCTCCAGGCCGAAGCCGGCGTGATCTATCTGCTGGAATCCGATCGCGCCACCTTGCGCGTGGCGATTTCGCACGGCTTCACCGATGAATATGTGGGCGCGACCTTGCCCGTGGGCCAGGGGCTGGGCGGGCGCGTCTTTGAATCGGGCCAGCCGCTCATCGTCGACGACTACCGGCGCTGGTCGGGGCGCTCCGATCGTTTCAGCCGCGATCCGCGCTTCTCCGCCATCATGGGCGTGCCGTTGCGCTGGAAAGACGACGTGCTGGGCGTGCTGGAAATCTGCGCCAACACCGACGTGCGCCGCTTCTCCTCGCAAGACCGCTGGCTGGCCGAACTGTTCGCCAATCAGGTCGCCATCGCCATGAGCAATGCGCGCCTGGTCGATCAGAGCCGCCGTCGCCTGGCCGAACTGGCCGCGCTGCGCGACATCAGTTTACAGATGACGTCCACCCTCGATCTGCATCAGGTGCTCGACGCCATCTGCGCGCACGTGCTCAGCCTGACCGGCGCGGAAGACACGCACATCTACCTGTGGGACGAAGCGCGCGAGGCCTTTGCCTATTCGGTGGCGCTGTGGCGATCGGGTGAGCGCAAGCCCGCCGTCACGCAGCCGCGCCGCGACGGCCTCACCGATCGGGTGCGGCGTGGCGGAACCGCCATCGTCATCGACGACGCCCCGCATCACGAACTGTATTCTTCGCCGGAGGCGCGGCACTGGGGCATTGAATCGATCGCTGGTTTCCCGCTCAAGCGCGCCAGCCGCGTGCTGGGTGTCTTCACCGTGGCGTTCATTCAACCCCACCACTTTGGCGAAGACGAACTGCGCGTGCTGAACCTGCTGGCCGATCAGGCCGCCATCGTCATCGAAAACGCGCGCCTGGTTGAGGCCATGCAAGCGGCGCTGGATGACCGCGAAAAGACGCAGCAGGCCCTCATCCGATCGGAAAGCCTGGCCGCCGTCGGTCAGCTGGTGGCCGGCGTCGCGCACGAATTGAATAATCCTTTAGCCAGCGTCAGCAGCCTGGTGCAGTCGGCGCTGGAAACGATCGGCTTGCCGTACAGCCCCTCGGCCGAATCCACCGCCTCGTTGCCCGTCATCCGCGCGGACAAGATCAAGCAGCTGTCGATCCCCGACATGATCGAATTGACCGAAGACCTGGCGTTCAGCCTGAAGGAACTGCATCGCGCCCGGGGCATCGTCTCGTCGTTGCTCGATCTCTCGCGGCAGTCGTCGTCCTACACCGAAGAGGTCAGCCTGACCATCGTCTGCCAGGACGCCCTGCGCATTCTGCAAAGCAAACTCAAGAATCTGCCGCTGGACCTGATCGAAAACTACGCGGACGATCTGCCGGCCGTGCGCGGCAACTTTGCCAATCTGGGTCAGGTCGCGTTGAACATCATCGAGAACGCCGCCGAAGCCTTTGACAAACAGCCGGGCCGCATCGAAGTAGGCACCGGCTTTGACGCCGCCCGCGAGCGCGCCTACTTCTACGTGACCGACACTGGCCCCGGCATCCCCGCCGATGTGTTAGCCAGCATCTTCCATCCGTTCTTCACCACCCGGCGCAAAGGCACCGGCCTGGGGCTGTACATCTCGTATGAGATCGTCAAAAAGCACGGCGGCGACATCGTCGTCGAAACCGAAGTCGGCAAAGGCGCCACGTTCCGGGTAGAGTTACCGGTCGATAGTGCGGTAGTCGTGTAGTCGAGTGGTCAACTGGTCAACCAGTTGACCGATCACCAATCACCGATCGACCAGTTACCGATCGACCGATCAC
>JAUQXD010000463.1 GCA_030834835.1 Thermoflexales bacterium
GAGTGTCACACCGCACCTGCCGGTGGGTGCAGGTGTTCCGAACGCAGTGAGGAATCTCTGGCCTGGCAGGCCATCATCTCGGCAGCGCAAGAGATTCCTCGTCGCAGAAGCATGCTCCTCGGAATGACACTGACCGGCGATGTTTTTGACCTCGCGCATCACGCTTGAGGGATGGCATCTCGGAATGACACTGACTGGCGGGTTTCTTTCCTCACGCATGAGGGGTCGGGCACGCTGCGCGCCAGACGCTGGTTTCGTGCGAGACCCGCACGTGGGCGTGCTTACTATTCGCCTAAATTGAGAATTGCTGTCGCGCGCTGATAGAGTTTGACATCAGTGCGCGGTGTATCTCCCCCGAATGATTGAGCGGGCGCTCCGCCTAAAGTCTGAGGCGTAACGCGGCTCTCGCCCGATGTCCGCCTGTCCCGTCCTGTGTAGACTGATCTGGCGTCGGTGAAATGTCCGAGTAGTGGCAGGACGCGTTGCCGTGTCCGTGCTAAAGTACATCTGCCGAGTTGATTCCACCAGAGAGGAAAGTATGGCTCCCACCGTTGTTGTATCTCATCTGAGCAAGGCGTTTGGTTCCGTGCAGGCTGTTGAGGATGTCTCGTTTGAAGTGTATCCCGGCGAAATCTTCGGCCTGCTGGGGCCGAACGGCGCTGGCAAGACCACGTCGATCCGTATGATGCTGGACATCTTCAAGGCCGATCGCGGCGAGATCAGCGTGCTGGGTGGCAAGATGGATGAGGCCACCAAGAATCGCATCGGCTATCTGCCGGAAGAGCGCGGCCTGTATAAAGATCTGAAACTGGAAACAGCGCTGGTGTATCTGGCCACGTTGAAAGGGCTGGATGAAAAGACCGCGCGCGCCCGACTGACGGGCTGGCTGAAGCGGCTTGACCTGTACGATCATCGCACTAAGAAGGTGCAGGAACTGAGTAAAGGCATGCAGCAAAAAGCGCAGGTGATTGCCACGCTGCTGCATGAACCCGAACTGATCGTCATCGACGAGCCGTTCTCCGGCCTCGATCCGCTGAACACGCGCCTGATCGAAGAGATCATCCGCGAGCAGCAAGCGGCCGGCCGCACCCTCATCATGTCCACGCACCAGATGTATCAGGTCGAAGCGCTGTGCAGCCGCATCGCGTTGATCAACAAAGGGCGCACGGTGTTGTACGGCGAGGTCGATCAGATCAAGCGCAATTTTGCGGGCAACGCCATCGCAGTGAAGGGGCAGGGCAATTTCATGGATGTGCCCGGTGTGCTGGAAACGCGGCAGACGAACGGGGATTGGCATCTGGCGCTGGCGCCCGGTGTCGGCTCACAGGATGTGCTGCGGTCGTTGATGGCGCGCGACGGGGTAAAGATCGATCGCTTTGAAATTGCTGAACCGTCGCTGGACGACATCTTCATCTCGGTGGTGCAGGGGAGCGCGTCATCTGATGGGGAGGCGCGGCATGCGTAAACTGCTGATCATTGCCCGACACGAATACGTCAAGATCGCGCGCAAGCGATCGTTTTTGCTGGGCACGCTGGCGATGCCGGTGTTCTTCATCGCCATCATGGTGCTGAGCGTGCTGTTCACCGTCAGCGGCACCGATCGACGGCCGCTGGGCTATGTGGATCAATCGGGCTTGCTGACGGCCGCGATGGAGCCCACGGAAACGCTACGCGGCGAGCAGCTAGTGGAAATCCGCGCCTTTGCCGACGATGAGACGGCGCGGGGCGCTTTGAAGGCGGGTAACATTCAAGGATATTACGTGCTGCCGGCCGACTATTTGACGACGCTTGAAGCAAAGTTGATGTACTGGGACAAGGTTCCCGC
>JAUQXD010000464.1 GCA_030834835.1 Thermoflexales bacterium
CGCTATCTGGTCATCACCCACATCGGGCGCAAGTCCGGGCAGCGGCGTCGCACCCCGGTGAACTACGCCATGGTGGACGAGGAGATTTACGTCACGGCGGGCTTCGGCAGCGTGTCCGATTGGTATCGCAACATCCTCGCCCACCCGCAGGTCGAGATTTGGCTGTACAACGGCTGGTGGACGGGTGTGGCCGAAGAAATCATCGATCCGGCGAAGCGCCTACCCATCTTGCGACAGGTCATCATCGATAGTGGTTTTGCGGGGCGCATGGCCGGGCTGAATCCGCACACGATGTCGGACGAAGAGTTCGATCGTGTAACGGGTCCCTATCGACTGATGCATCTGCGCCGCGTCGCGCCGTTGACGGGCGAACACGGTCCCGGTGATCTGGCGTGGATCTGGCCGGGCGTGGCGATGGTCTTGCTGCCGCTGGCGCTGCTGCGACGAAAGAACTGACCGCCGGACAAAACACAGCGACCTGGCTTCATAGAAGTCAGGTCGATTTTATTCCAGAACTCTCCCGCAGACTCGAGAGTAGATCGAAGATCGACTTGGTGGTGCAATCCCGGTTGGCTGTTGGGTTGAGTCTGCGGGAGAGAGTGTGACCACCCTTGGCGACCGTATTGTATCACATTATGCGTTGGCCCAATAGACTGGCGACCAGCCCTACGGCCAGTTCTGCCGTGCGGTTGCCCTGATCGAGAATGGGGTTGATCTCGACCACGTCCATCGATGTGACCTTGTTGGTTTCGGCTAACATTTCCATCAGCAAATGCGCCTCGCGATACGTCATGCCGCCGGGCACGGGCGTGCCCACGCCGGGCGCTTCATCGGGATCGAGAAAATCCAGATCGAGGCTCACGTGAATCTCGTCAAGGTGGCTCAAGCGCGCCAGCGTCTGCCGCGTCACGGCGCTGATGCCCAACTCGTCCACTTCGCGCATGCTGAAAACCAGCGCCCCGCACGAGCGCAGCGCAACACCTTCTTCAGGATCGATGTCGCGCAGGCCCACGTACACGATATTGGCGGGATTGATCTTCGCGCCCGATCGGCCTAGGTTCACCAACTCCGGCGCGCCCTTGCCAATCAACACGGCGACTGACATGCCATGAATGTTGCCGCTGGGCGAAGTCTCCGGCGTATTGAAATCGGCGTGCGCGTCCAGCCACACCAACCCGATATTGCGTCCCTCGGTGGCCGCCGACACACTGCCGATGCTGATCGAGTGATCGCCCCCTAAAAACAGGGCAAATTGGTGCGCGTCGCGACAGCAGATCGTTTCATCGTAAATGGTCTGGCACACGCCGCGCACCGCCTCCAGGCGATGCACTGCGCCCGAATCCGGCGTCTCTTCCGGCGTCGGCACGTCCAGGTTGCCGCCGTCGATCACGGTGTGCCCCAGACGTTCCAGTCGCGCTTGCAGCCCCGCGTAACGAATCGCGCTCGGCCCCATATCCACGCCGCGCCGCTTCTGCCCCAGATCCATCGGCACACCGATGATGCGGATGTTCATAATCGTCTCTCCCTTTACTTGTCCACTTTCGCAATCACTTGCCCGTCTTCGATCCACGCCCGCGCCATACGCGGTGTGTTAAAGGCCTGGCCGATACGGCCGTGTTGATCGATCAAGATGATGCCGCCCAAACCCTGCACCCGATCGGCCAACACCCCGATCGATTTTTCCGCGGCCGATTGAGCGTCGCTGCCGTTCGCGGCCAGATCGCAAGCCGTCTTGCTCAGCACCACCTTCATGATCGATTCGCCCCAGCCCGTGGCCGATGCGCCCGCGCTCATATCATCGGCGTAGCACCCGCAGCCGATGAGCGGGCTATCGCCCACCCGGCCCGGCAATTTGTTGGGTGTGCCGCCGGTAGACGTGCCCGCCGCGATGTGGCCGTCTTTATCGCGAGCCACCGCTCCTACCGTGCCGTGCGGCGTGCCCCCGAAAGATTCTTCAACTTTGTAATTGGTTTTGCCTTTGATGATCTTCCAGCGTTCGAGTTCGTGGCCGGTCAGTAGTTCACTTTCGTCGCATAAGGAAAAACCCTGCGCCGCTGCGAATTGCTCCGCGCCATGACCGGCAATCAACGAATGCGGCGTGTGCTCCATCACGCGGCGGGCCACGCTGATGGGATTGCGAATGTGCTGAATCGCTGCTACCGCGCCGTTATCCAGCGTCTCGCCGTCCATGATGATGGCGTCGAGTTCCACTTCGCCGGCCGCATTCAACCACGCGCCCACGCCCGCATCAAAGATCGGATCGTCTTCAAGATAGCGAATGGCGGCCTCAACCGCATCCAACGCCGAGCCACCCTTCTGCAAAATGGCCCAACCGATTTCGGCGGCGCGGCGGCAGCCCTCAAGATCGGCGGCGACATCCGCATCGGGAATATCCCACGCGCCGCCATGCACGATGAGACTGGGTGTGAAGTCTGGCATAGTCTCCATTCTTTCGCCCCCTCTCCTGAAATGGTTTATTTGATTTCAGGAGAGGGGTTGGGGGTGAGGCAGGCAATGGATGCTCTTCGTAATGACCAACGATCGTCCCCGATAGCCAGCGATACACGCGCGGAATACTCAGCGCGTCATCGGGCAACTGCTTGATCAACTTGCGCAAAGCGCGGCGTTGCTTCTGATACCACGTTTCCACTTGCACAAGTTCCTTATCTTGAAAGCGCTCTACGGCTCGACGATTGAACTGCTGATCGTTGGCATAGTCGCGGAACGGGCACTCATCGTGCAGTAGATACGGCATCACACGCAGCGTCTCCGCCATCCATGCGCCCAGATGAGCGAGCAAATCCTGTGGGCGATCATAACCCTGTTGTCGGGCGAAGGCCAGTTGCTCGTCGTCGGGCAGGGCGGCCAACCGATCGGGATACTTTGCCCACAGATCGTCCAACATCGCGATCAACTCAGCCCGCGCCCGGCGTTTTGTGCGGCGTGCCATATCGCTCCCCTGGCAATACTGCGTACTGCGTGCCGCGTAACCAAATTTGATCACGCAACACGCAGTACGTATTACGCATTACTTCTTACGGCCCAACTTTGCCTCGATGATTTCCAGCAGCGTGGGCTGACCGATTTCCTGCAACTCATAGCGCACGCGCTGCGATGGGCGATTGATTTCCACCACGCGCCGCAGATCGATCGGGGTGGCAACGATAACCAGATCGCAGGGCGTATTGTTGATCGTCTCGCCCAGTTCTTTCATCTGCTCCGCGCCATAGCCCATCGCCGGGAGTACCGCGCCGGTGGTGGGATACTTCTTGTAGGTCGCGGTAATCGTGCCTACGGCATACGGCCGCGGATCGATGATCTCCGCCGCGCCAAAGCGCCGCGCAGCCACGACGCCCGCGCCGTAGGCCATTTCGCCGTGCGTCAGCGTGGGACCGTCTTCCACCACCAACACTGCCTTGCCCTTGATGGCCGCCGGATCATCGACGAAGATCGGTGAGGCCGCCTCGACGATGGTCGCGGCGGGATTGACGGCGCGGATATTATCGCGCACTTTGGAAATGTGTTCGAGATCGGCCGTGTCGATCTTGTTGATCACGACGACGTCGGCCATGCGCAGATTGGTTTCGCCGGGATGATAGGTGACTTCATGGCCGGGGCGGTGCGGATCGGCCACCACGATATGCAGATCGCTCTTGTAGAAGGACATATCGTTGTTGCCGCCGTCCCACACAATCACGTCCGCTTCTTTTTCGGCTTCGCGCAGAATCGCTTCGTAATCGACGCCCGCATAGATCACCACGCCGCGATCGATGTGCGGCTCGTACTCTTCGCGTTCCTCGATCGTGCAGTCGTGCTTGTCCAGATCGCTATAGTCGGCAAAGCGCTGCACCTTCTGCTTGACCAGGTCGCCATACGGCATGGGGTGACGAATCGCCGCCACTTTGTAGCCCAGGCTCTTGATGACTTCGGTCACGCGGCGGGTGGTCTGGCTCTTGCCCGCGCACGTGCGTACGGCGCACACCGAGAT
>JAUQXD010000465.1 GCA_030834835.1 Thermoflexales bacterium
ACTTTCGTCGGCGGCTCTGGCGCGATTGCGCCAGAGCCGCTGTTGCACCTACTGCGTGGACGCAGTGCGGTATGGAAGCCCGCACCACTCTCCCAGCCTGCCGGATTCATCCAGCAGAAGCATCACAACTCCCCCACAAAAATCTCCCAGTCTGTCAGTTTCTTACGGTTCTGTTCAAACGCATCACCACTCATATCTGTCAGATCAGATGTTTCCATGAAACCAGGTTCTCACAAGGCTCAAGCCGCCGTCCTCGGCGGCGTTTCGGCGCTGTGAGCAAGTTTGGTGGGTATTGCCACGCGCTCAAATTAGCTCTATTCTGATAAGTGAAAGGAGGTCGCCATGGTCGAGCCTAAAGAGTTAGTCATTGATGCAGCCGAGTTGGGTTACTGTTTCCTGCCTGCGGCTGAGCCGCACGACATTGGACACGCACAACTCACCGTCATCATTCGCCCGGCGCCCACCGAAAAGCACTTCGATCCTGAAGTAGCCGTCTGTACCGTCGCCGCGATTGGCGGGAGCGTGGCCCCGCTGCGCATCCATCATCCGTGGGTGCTGGACACGCCCTATCGGGTGTGCGCCGGCCACATCTTTCTTGAGGATCGCAAGGGCAAACAAGTCACCGCGTTTACGTTCGGCGGCGAGCTGCACATCGATTCCGACGTGCACCGCACGGTCTGCCACTTCACCTCGCCCGCGCCCATTCTGGAACACTCACGCCAGCGCGACACGCTGGAAGTGCTGCTGGGCGAGGAGGCCGAGATCTTGTTTGCCGAACGCCGCGCGGCAGCGCGCAACAGCGACGACGGCTTCGATCATCGTCTGGCAAAGGCCGATCCGCTGCAACTGTATCTGGCCTGCCTGGCCGCGCTGCGCGCCAAGATCGATCAATGGCCGGCGTGGGAAGAGCCGATCCATCTGGAATTCAAGCACTTCCTGCACACCACGCTGGAGCGCCGATCGGGTGATGCAGCGATCGAGATTCCGGCGTTGACTGACCTGCTGTAAGACCTGACAGGGTGAAGAGGTGATGGGGTGATCCCCTTGATGCACGATCACCCTGTCACCATGTCATCCTTTCACCGTGTCAAAGTTCCAGGTCTGCCACCGAATCCACAATCCGCGTGGGTTGATATGGGAAACGCTCAACCATGTCACGCTGCGTGTGGCCCGTCAACACCAACACCGTCTCCAGACCGGCTTCAGTCCCCACTCGGATGTCCGTATCCATGCGATCACCGACCATGATCGCGTTCTCCGAATGCTCGTTCAAGAAGCGCAGCGCGTGGCGCATCATCAAGGCATTGGGCTTGCCCACAAAATACGGCGTTACGCCCGTGGCTGATTCGATGAAGGCCGCAATCGCGCCGCAGGCCGGCACCAGACCGCCCTCGCCCGGCCCGCTCGGATCGGGATTCGTGGCGATCAGCCGCGCGCCCTCCGTCACCAATCGCACCGCGTGCGTCAGGCGCTCATAACTCAACGAGGTCGTCTCACCAACGACAACGTAGTCGGGCGCGTGGTCGGTCAGCACATAACCCACCTCGTACAGCGCTTGCGTCAGGCCGCTTTCACCGATGACAAAGGCCGTGCCATGGGGCTTCTGCCTGCTCAGAAAATCCGCCGTCGCCATCGCCGAGGTGTACAGATGATCGGTGGTGAGATTGACGCCGATGCGCTGTAAACGGTGCAGCAGGTCGATCGGCGTGTACATGGGATTGTTGGTCAAGATCAGAAACTTGATGCCGCGCGCCTGCAGGCGCGCCAGAAACTGATCAGCGCCGGGGATCAACTCACTGCCCCGCACGATGACGCCGTCCATATCAATAAGATAACTCTTGGGCATGACAAACTTCCTCTGAAATAAGATCGCGAATAAGATTCGCGGCAACTATACCACACCTGATTGTTCGCGCTGAATTTCATGTCAAGAATGCATTGACACCACTGATCATCGGTGCTAGGATGCAGCCGGGAGCATCGAAGCGCGTCATGCAGGCTCCCATGCCCCGCCCGGCGCGGGGTGTTTGTATGTCAGGCAAATCGGAGGTGTGGCATGGCGTTTCTCAGTGAGTTGTTGGGCCGTCCCGTGGCCGACGTCGACGGCGAGCGCATTGGCGTGTTGGATGACATTATCGCCATGCTCAAGAGCGATCTGCCTCATCCGCAGATCGCCGCCATCGTCGTCAAACGCTCGACTGGCAATCTGATCGTGCCGTTAACCGATGTCGCCGTATTGATCGCCCCCGCCATCCCCCTGAACAAGCATCTCAAATCGATCGAACCGTATCAGCCCGGCGAACGCGATGTCTGGCTGGCGCGCGACGTGCTGGACAAGCAGATCATCGACACGAACGGCGTGCGCGTCGTGCGCGTCAACGATCTGGAGATCACGCGCGTCAACGGCCATTTCTACATCGCCAACGTGGACATCGGCGGGCTGGGCCTGATGCGGCGGCTGGGCATGGCCAAAGTGGCGCAGCGCCTGGCCGGGCGGTTGAATCGCCGCCTGCAGCCCGGCATGATTTCGTGGGACCAGGTGGAACTGCTGGCGACCGATCAACCGATGCGGCTGCGCGTGCCCGGCGACAAACTCAACGATCTGCACCCGGCTGATCTGGCCGAGATCATCAGCGACCTCACTCGCTCGGAAAGCGACAAATTCCTCGCTTCACTCGACGTGGCGACGGTGGCCGAAGCATTGGAAGAAGTGGAGCCGGAGTTTCAGGCCAGCCTGGTCGAGACCATGCCTGACGAGCGCGTGGCCGACGTGCTGGAAGAAATGTCGCCCGACGAAGCCGCCGACTTGCTCCATGAACTCTCCGACGAGCGCAGCGAAGACATCCTCAACCT
>JAUQXD010000466.1 GCA_030834835.1 Thermoflexales bacterium
CGCGAACGCAGAGATACCCGCTTTTCCTTTGTGCTCTTCGTGTCCTTCGTGGTTAGATGATTTGATCTGGCTAGAACCGTTACAGGGGAGTGCGACGATGATTTCAACCAAACAGGCGACGTGGGCGGAGGTAGACGAGCAAGGCCGCTTGATCCTGCCGCCCACATTGGCGAAGCAATACGGGCTAGTGCCAGGCGCGAAGGTGCGCGTGGACAACGCCGATAACGTGGTGCGGCTGCACCGCCCCCTCTCCCAGTTGACACGCCTCTACGTCGAGCCGACCGATCACTGCAACCTCGATTGCGTGACCTGCTATCGCAACAACTGGGCCGAGGCGCTGGGCCGCATGACCGATGCCACGTATCAACGCATCCTTGACGGTGTGCGTGAAGTCGATCCGCGCCCGACGATCTTCTTCGGCGGCATCGGCGAGCCGACGCTGCATACCCGCCTGCCCGATTGGATCGCGCAAACCAAAGCGCTCGGCTGCCGCGTGGAGATGATCAGTAATGGCACATTGCTCGACGAGAAGAAGTCGCGCCAATTGATCGACGCGGGTCTCGATCTGTTGTGGGTGTCGATCGATGGCGCAACGCCCGAACACTTCGGCGATGTGCGGCTGGGCGCGGAACTGCCCAAAATCCTCGATAATCTCAAGATTTTCCGGCGCTTGCGCGGTGGCGGCCACTTCCCTAAACCGGAGATCGGCGTGGCCTTTGTGGCGATGAAGCGCAACATCAACGATCTGCCGGAAGTGCTGCGGATGGCGCGACGATTGGGCGCCATGCACTTCAAGGTCAGCAACGTGCTCGCCATCGACGACGAACTCAAAGGCGAGATGCTGTACGAAAGTGCGAGCAACGACATCAGTTTCATGAGCTCGGCTTACACGCCGCGTCTCAGCCTGCCCAAGATGCCCTTTACCGACGAGACCAAGGACGCACTGGTCGAAGCATTTCGCAGCGGCTACAACGTCAACTTCGCGGGCAGCAGTTTTGCAGGCGCGAATGACGTATGCAACTTCATCGAAAGCGGCTCGCTGACGGTGGCGTGGAACGGCGCGGTCAGCCCGTGCCTGCCGTTGATGCACACGCACACGCACCTCATCAAAGGCCATTGGCGCATGTCGCGTGCGCATCACATCGGCAACGTGAACAAGCGCGGGCTGATCGAGTTGTGGAATGATCCGGAGTACGTGCGCTATCGCAACCACGTGCAGGGCTTCGAGTTTGCGCCCTGCACGTTCTGCGGTGGCTGCGAAATGCTCGACGGCAACGAGGAAGACTGCGTAGGTAATACCTTCCCGGCCTGTGGCGGCTGCCTGTGGGCACAGGGTTTGGTCCAGTGCCCATAACCGACTGTACCCGCCTAATCGCTGGCGCGAGTCAGTTCCATCACCCAGTTCTTTTCCCAGGTCAGTCCCTGATCGGTCGAGAACGCCTGCTCCCAACGTGCGGACGTGTTCGTGATATTCGACCAGACGTACCGCACCACGATCGGCTTGCCTTGAAATTCATCCGGCCCCTCGAATAGGCCAACGCCGTTTGAGAAGCCCCCGACTACGGGTGGTTGAAGCACGCTCGTCTGGTTATCGACCCAGTAGATGCTCCATTGCTGAGTCGCCGGATTGAAAATCCGCAATGACATGCCGACAAAACCTGGCCGCCAGGTGACGGGCGTAAAGTCATCGTAGTTGCCGATGCCGCCCGGCAACAGTCGAGCTTGCTGGGTCGCTTCGAAGGTCTCCCACTCATTCGAGCCTTGCAATCGTTTCACCAGACGGCGGTTGTGGATGTGCCATCGACCAATTAAAAAATCAAAATCATGGGCTGGATCATGATCGGTGGTTACGCTATTCATTGACGGTCTCCTCTTGACGCATAGAATTCACTACCGAAAGGTCTACCTTGATCACGATCGAGGTATCGCTGTCGATCTTCGACACGATCGCTTCACGCGGTCCCTGTCGCCATTCGGCGCTGCTGTAAAAGGCGTCCTGGCTGCTCTGACGATCAGCCAGACTGGCGTAAGCGCGGATGAGATAATAGGAATCAGCATCGTGCAGCGATGGACCAAAGGCCACCACATCGACGCCCCAACGCTTGAGCATAGGCACCGACTCTTCCACAACCACCCGGTGGAATTCCGCCCGGGTGCCGGGTTTCAAGTTGTACGCGCGTATTTCGATCAGTTTTTGCATGTCATTCCTTTAATCCAGCCGATGCAGGTACTCATACCGATTGCCACACGGATCTTCAAAGTAAACCGCGTAATAGCTCGCACTGATCGGGAATAAGCGTGGTCCGTCGGTGATTTTGCCACCGCTTGCTCGGACCAGCTGCGCCATCCGATCGACCTCGTCGCGACTCGCCGCCCAGAACCCGATCAGGTTCTTATTGGGAACGTGGGCGGGATCTTCCGCAATGGCAAAGTACGCGACACTGGGCAGCTCGCCCTCGGCCGCAAAGACCTTCCAACGCGGCGTATGAAATACGCGCGTGAAGCCCAGCGCCGGCAGGAACCTTTCGTAGAAGGGTAAGGCATCTTCAAAGCTGCGGACGTGAAGATCGATATGGCTAAACGGGTTTACAGACATTGCACGCAACCTCACAGTCATGGTTTGATTTTGAAGCCAACGTGGAACATCTCCCCTCATCCCGAGGCGAGTCTCTCGAACAGCCAGCTAGTCGATCATCTCCGCACGGGTAACGTCGAGTGGGTGATCGATCAACGGCTCGATGCGCTCCACAAAGCGCACGGTGTGTGGCAACTCGGTGTGGTACTCGAACGCCGCTTCGTCCTTCTTAGTGTACATCCAAAAGGTGGCGAAAGCCGCCCTAAATTGGAGGTATACTTAAAACATGTACCATCCCACCACACGGGTGTTGGCTGTACTGGAATTGCTGCAATCGCGCGGGCGGATGACGGGCGCCGAGTTGGCGCAGCGGCTGGAAGTGGACATTCGGACGCTGCGGCGCTACATCACCATGCTGCAAGACCTGGGCATCCCCATCGTCGCGGAGCGCGGGCGAAATGGCGCTTACGAACTAAGCGCAGGCTTCAAACTGCCGCCGATGATGTTCACCAACGACGAAGCATTGGCTTTGGCGATGGGCCTGCTCGCCGCGCAGCAGCTGGGCCTGGCTGAGATCGTCCATGCCATCGAAAGCGCCCGCGCCAAACTGGAACAGGTCTTGCCGCTGGAACTCAAGAGCCGCGTGCGAGCGTTGACCGAAACGATCACACTCGACTTTGACGCGATTCCCACGGCGGTGGCCGGGCAAGTGATGGTGACGCTGAGCGGCGCCGCGCAACAACAGCGCCGGGTGTACATGCGCTACCGATCGAGCCAGTATGACGAAACCGACCGCGAATTCGATCCCTATGGCCTCGCCTATCGTCAGGGCAAATGGTACGTCGTCGGACGCTGTCACCTGCGCCATGGCTTACGCTCCTTTCGACTGGATCGCATCGTGCAGGCCGACTTGCTCGAAACGCGCTTCGAGCGTCCCCCACACTTCGATGCGCTGGTGCATGTCGTGCAATCGATTGCCACCTTGCCGCGCCAGTTCAAGTTTGCCGTCCTGCTCAAGACCGATCTGGTCACTGCGCAATCTCAAATTATCGAGGTGTTGGGTCTGTTGGAACCGCGTGAAGAGGGTGTGTTGTTGAGGGGCAGCACCGACGATCTGGATTGGCTGGCGCGACAGCTCGCCAGATTCCCGTGTGAATTTGTGGTGCACGAACCGGACGAACTCCGTGCGGCGGTGCGCCGCCGCGCCACCGAGTTGATGCGTTCAGCCGGTTAGTGCCGTCATTCCTGCGTTAAACGCCCTTAGCAAGCACTGCGCCAAAACTGGTTATAATTGCCCGCATGACTCTGTTAGACGTTATCCTCATTATCACCGTGATCGGGCTGGGCGTAGAGCTATGGCGCACGCGCCAGCGTCAACGCGCGCTGCACGATCAGTTGGACGACTACGCCGCACAGGCGAGTGATCTTACCGACCAGCTGCATCAAGTCGAGGCGCGCGCTGCCGCGCTAACGCAAGGCCCGCCGCATCCCCTGCTCGTCATCGATGCCGCCAGCGCGATCCAGTTAGCCAATGCCCGCGCCTGCGAAGTTTTGGGCAACAACTTGATCGGCCAGACCGTTATCGAAGCCACGCGCTCGCATGAGATTGATGCGGTGGTGCAGGCCGCGCTCAGTCAAGTCCAGATCGCCGAGCAGTCCGTCACGTGGAACATCCGCCCCTACTTCGTGCGCGTCGTGCCCATCGACTCCGGCGGCGCGGTGGTCGTGCTGGAAGATCAAACCGAGTTACAGCGTCTGGAGCGCGTGCGGCGCGACTTCGTCGCCAATGTCTCGCACGAACTGCGCACGCCGTTGGCCTCCATCCGAGTGTTGATCGAAACGCGGCTGGCAGGCGCAAAAGATGAACCCGAAGTCGCCAATCGCATGTTGAATCAAGTCATCGGCGAAGTGGAAGCGTTAACGCAGTTGGCGCAGGAACTGCTCGATCTGTCGACGATCGAAGCGGGGCAGATGCCGATGCAGGTGCGCGTGGCCGACGTGCGCGACGTGATCGATGAGCAGCTGCACCACTTCGAGCCGCAGGCGCAGCAAAAGCAGATCGCGCTGAACAACGCCGTCCCGATCGGCCTGCGCGCCGAGATCGATCGCAAACTCATCGGGCGCGTGCTGGGCAACCTTATTCACAACGCCATCAAGTTCACGCCGACGAAGGGGCACATCACCATCGGGGCAGAATCGGCGGCGGATAAAATCACGGTTAGCGTCAGCGACACGGGGGTGGGCATCCCGTCCGAGGATTTGCCACGCATCTTCGAACGTTTCTACAAAGTCGATCAAGCCCGCGGCAAGAGTGGCACGGGGTTGGGGTTAGCGATTGCGCGGCACGTCATCGAGGCGCACGGCGGCAAAATCTGGGCAGAGAGCAAGCCGGGCAAGGGCGCGACGTTCTACTTCATCATCCCGGCGGCCAAATCAGGAAATGACATATTAACAATGACCAATGACAAACCGAAAAGCAAATGACAAATCAAGAATGACCAATGACAAGAGGCGCAGCTCCTCTGTTTTGTCATCTGCTCATTGGTCATTTGTCATTGTCTCTGCCGCTTCTTCCAGCGACAATCCCCGCCCCTTTTCCCACGCCTGATCGAACGTCGCTCGATCGAGTTGCTCACGCGCCTTCGTCACCGCCTGATTCAGCAACCGCTGCTCCGGTCGATCGAGCGGCCATTGCAGCGTCTTCGATAAGGCCGTCACCGCGCCTGCGATTTCGACGGCGCGCACCAGTTGATCTGTCACGCCGAGCCAACCACCCAGCCCCGCCAGCGTATGCAGCAAGCCGCGTTTGTCGCCCAACTCACGGCGACGTTTGAGGCTGTCAAAGTAATAGCCGCGTGCCTCATCGGCCTGCCCCTGAATCAACGTCACATTGCCCAGACTATTCAGCGCCGACGCGACCAGGCGCGGATCTTTCAGCTTCGCCAACTGCGCCAGCGCCGCTTCATAGCGCGACTGCGCCGCGGCCCAGTCTTCACATTGAAAATCCACATTGCCCAGATTAATCAGATTGATGGCCACACCGCGCGTATCGCCCAATTCGCGCCGCAGCGTCAATGACGCTTCGTAATACGCGCGCGCCGTGCCATAGTCGTCCTGCTCGCTGGCGATGATGCCCAGATTGTTCAGCGCCGCGCCTTGCCCGCGTTTGTCGCCAAAGGCCCGCCGCACCGCCAGACTCTCTTCATATAATTGCCGCGCCCGCTCACGATTGCCGCGCTCCACGGCGATGTAGCCCAGACTGTTCAGCGTCACCGCGATGCCCAGCTGATCGCCCGCCGCGCGCCGCAGCGCCAGACTATCTTCACACATCGCCTCCGCTTCGGCCACGAAGCCGCGTGCGTGCGCCACGTAGCCTAAGCTGTTCAGCGCGTGCGATAACCCGCGCCGATCACCGCACGCGCGATAATGATTGATGGCCGCGCTCAGGTGCGCGTACGCCGTGGCGAAATCGCCTTCATACGCGGCCACGCGCCCCAATCCGCTCAACGCATCGGCGATGCCCGCCGGATCATTCAAGTCGCGCCGCAAGTGCAGGCTTTCCTCATACAATGCCTGCGCCGTCGTTTGACCGTAGTCCTCGGCCAACAGGCCCGCCGCGCTCAACATCGCCGCGCGCCAACTTTGCTGCTCAGCGGACAGCGTGTCCTTCGTCCGCGTCAATGCCGCAGTGACCCAACGCTGTCCTTCGCTCCAATGGCCGCGCACGTTCCAGTACCAGCCCAGCGCCGCGCACAACTGCCACACCGCATCCGGCTCGATTTGCTCAGCCGCCCACGTCAACGCCGCGCGCAAGTTATCGTGATCGATTTCCAACCGATCGAGTTGCACCTTCTCGTGCGGTCCGCCCCACGCCCGATCGGCCTGCTGCGCGACCGCGAGAAAATGGCGGGCGTGATCGGCGCGCACCCGATCGAGTTGGCCCCTGCTCGACAGTTGATCGCGCGCGTAATCGCGCATCATTTCCAGCAGGCCGTAGCGCCCGTCGGCGTACTTGATCAGGCTCTTGTCTACCAGTGATTGCAGCAGTTCTTCGGTTTGATCGAAGTGCGCGATCGCCGTCAACGCCTCAATATCGAAGCCGCCCGGAAAAATGCCGCACACGTCGAAGACGTGTTGCTCTTCCGGCGTAAGCAGGTGATACGACCAATCGATCGCGCCGCGCAGCGTTTGCTGGCGCGGTGATCGATCGCGCCACGCACCTTGTAATGAAGG
>JAUQXD010000467.1 GCA_030834835.1 Thermoflexales bacterium
CCGAGATACTGAATCTTGGACCACAGGACTTTGGCGGGGATGCCAATGGCCGCGGCCTCGAAGCCGCCGGTCAGCGACCAGATCGCGGCGGCCATCATCAGCAGGGCGAGTGCGGCCCCGCCGGGTGTGTGGCGGCGCTGCCAGATGACGATCGACACCGTCGAGACGATGCCGGCCATGAACAACAGGGCAATGGAGTACGGTGTGAAGGTCCACATCATGCAGGCTGTCCTTGAAGGACGATCGAGCCTGGCGCGCAGCTAGCGTCAGCAATTACAGGATGTGACTCAGGAATGCCTTCGTCCGATTGTGCTGTGGATGCTCAAAAACCTGATCGGGCGTCCCCTGCTCCACGATCTCGCCCTCGGCCATCAAGATCACGCGATGCGCGGCGGCCCGCGCAAAGCCCATCTCGTGCGAGACCACCACCATCGTCATGCCCTCTTTCGCCAGATCCATCATCACGTCGAGGACTTCTTTGATCATTTCGGGATCGAGCGCGCTGGTCGGCTCGTCGAACAGCATGATTTTGGGGTTCATCGCCAGCGCCCGCGCAATGGCGACGCGCTGCTGCTGTCCGCCTGAGAGTTGCAGCGGATAGACGTTGGCTTTTTCAGGAATGCCCACTTTATCCAGCAGTTCCAGCGCGATGCGATCGCACTCGGCTTTGGTGCGCTTGCGGATCACACGCTGCGCCAGGTTGATATTGTCCAGCACGGTCATGTGCGAGAACAGGTTGAACTGCTGAAACACCATGCCGACTTCAGTACGAACGGCATTGATATTCGCCGCCGAATCGAGCGGGATGCCATCGACAACGATCTTGCCTTCCTCGTACTCTTCCAGCCGATTGATACACCGCAGCAACGTAGACTTGCCGCTGCCCGACGGGCCGATGACCACCACGACTTCGCCTGTGTTCACTTCCAGGCTAACGCCGCGCAGCGCGTGCACTTGACCGAAATACTTGTGGACGTTTTCAATGTGGATGATGGGTTCCATATTATCTCTCGATCTTCGTCTTGCGTTCCAGCCAGTTCACGATGCGCGCCGCAAACAGCGTCATGATCAAATACAACAACGCGATCATGGCCCACGTTTCCAGCGGGATAAACGTCATCGACATGAACTCGCGCCCGCGCCGCGTTAGATCGGGCACGGCCACTACGCTCACCAACGACGAGTCTTTGAGCAAGGTCACGAACTCATTGCCGATGGCGGGCAAAATTGTGCGGAAGGCCTGTGGCAGCACCACGTAACGCATCGATTGAAAGTACGTCAATCCAAGGCTGCGCGCCGCTTCGGCCTGACCTTTGGGCACGCTCTGGATGCCTGCCCGCACCACTTCGGTCATGTACGCGCCGTAACCGATCGTGAGGCCGAGGATCGCCATCACGATCGGTTCTGCCCGATAATTCGTCAACGCCTCCGAGCCAATCGCCGCGCCGAAACTCTGAATCACCTGCGGCAGCGCGTAATACCAGAATAACAATTGCACCAACAGGGGAATGCCGCGAATGATCTCCACGTACAGCGTGGTGAAGCCGCGCAACAAGCGGCTGCGCGAGATGCGGCCTAAACCGCCCAGCAAACCCACCAGCATCACCAGCACAAATGAGATGACCGTCACCACGACCGTCACGCCGATGCCGTCGCTGACGAACTCCACGATGCGGCGGAACGGATCAGGTACGAAGAGGATCAATAAGAGGCTTAGTCCCACGACACCCGCGACTAGCCCCCACCACGCATCGATCTTATCCGACGGCTTAGCGCCGGGGATGCTGCCTAATACTTTTTCGGGCAAGCCGCCCGTCAGTCTCGATTTGGGTTGCATCGTCCCTCACAAAAAAGACCTGACAGGTCTCGGCGCGGCTGCGCCGCAAAGACCTGACACCTT
>JAUQXD010000046.1 GCA_030834835.1 Thermoflexales bacterium
GCTCAAGGGGCCGCTTGACTTCCGCGCGCAAGGTCTGCACTTCCCCTATCAAGAGGTGCACGAGGGCGAGCAACTCCTCCCGCGACAGATTGATCAGTTCACCAGACGTGGGCATCCGAGTCATGCCCTATACAACACTCAACTCTCAAAAAAGTCGTGAGCAGTTACAATGTTTCAACACGAGCACGTGTATGGCGAGAACCGATGTGGGTGGCGCTCGTCTCTGAATCTTCGAGCTTAACGCCGCGACCCGTGCATAGGCTTTGCCGAGCCCGTTCAATGCGTTGCAAAAGGCCGGATCATGTTCGCGGTAGTATTCACACCACTCGTCTTCTGATCGATGCCAATGAGCAGCGGATACATATGTCAACCCAATGTAGTGTCTGCGCAGACAGCGATTTGGCTTCGGCGACGATATGGCGTTAGCGCAGTCTAAATGGCAGGTAAAGGTAGGATGGCGGCGGCCTTCGTACGCGCCGATATCACATGCGCCATTCACGGGCTGTGTAAAGCCGCGCTGATCCTTCGTCAGCAGCACGGCCATCGCTGCTAGATCGAAAGCTGCGGGTTCGGTGCAAACAATCCCAGCAGGGCAAATCTTCGACGCGTGACTGCGTCGAGCGCGTTCGTGCTACGCTGAAACTCTGCGCCGGCTATGGTTAGTCGCTTGCGAGTGCTGTGCCAGGTCATTCAAGAAACACACGGAAGTGAAGTCCGCTCTGTAAACGCTGGTCTGGTATAGTTAATAGAGTGACAGCCGGTCCGATTTCCAAACGACACTTGTATCGCTACCATAATGAACCAGCCCGATCCACTTCGCGTCGACGTTGATATCACTAGGCCTCAGACCCGGGATTTTTCACGCCTGGCGACGGTGCAGCGCTACCCCAACAATCTGCCGCTGCAACTCAGCCGCTTCATCGGCCGCGAACAGGCGATTGACGACATCAAGCGCACGGTCTGGTCGACGCGCCTGCTGACGCTGACCGGTCCCGGCGGCTGCGGCAAGACGCGGCTGGCCCTGACCGTGGCCGAGCAATTGCTTGATGCCTTTCAAGACGGCGTGTGGTTCGTCGAATTGGCGGCGCTGTCGGATGCGGCGCTGATGCCGCGCACGATCATGTCGGCATTGGACATGCGCGAGCAAGCAGGTCATACGCTCACCGCTGCCCTGATCGAGCAGCTGCGCCCGCGCGAACTGCTGCTGGTGCTGGACAATTGCGAACACCTCATCGACGGCTGCGCCGACCTCGCCCAGGTTTTGTTGCAGCACTGCCCTGATCTCAAAATACTGGCGACCAGCAGCGAAGCGCTCAACATCACCGGCGAGATCGCGAGGCCGGTGCCACCGTTGTCGATGATCGATCCGCAGCAGATAGCGAATACGGCCGCGCTGCAAACATCGGAAGCGGCTCGTCTGTTTCTCGATCGAGCGGTAGCGGCTCAGGCGGACTTCGCCGCATCCGATCGCACCTCGCCAGCCATCGCGCAGATCTGCTATCGGCTGGACGGGCTGCCGCTGGCGATCGAGCTGGCGGCGGCGCGCGTGAAAGTGCTGGCCGTCGATCAGATCGCCGCGCGGTTGGACGATCGTTTCACTTTATTGAGCTTCGGCGAGCGCACTGCGCCGGATCGCCATCAAACGCTGCGAGCGATGATCGATTGGAGTTATGGTCTGCTGGCGCAACTGGAGAAAACGCTGTTTCGACGCCTGGCCGTCTTCGCAGGTGGCTGGACGTTGGAAGCAGCTCAAGCAGTATGCGGCAGCGACGATCTCGATCCGCAAGTGATGTTGGATGTGCTGACACGCCTGATCGATAAATCACTGGTGCAGGTGAGGAAACGCAACGGTGAGACGCGCTTTTCAATGCTGGAAACCATCCGCCAATATGCCAATGAAAAACTGCTGGAGGCCAACGAGTTGGAGGGCATACGCCATCGTCATCTTGATTGCTTCGTCAAGTTGGCCGAAGAATCTGAGCCGCGGCTTCAAGGCCCGGAGCAAGCCCGCTGGATAGATAGGCTGGACACTGAAAACGGCAACCTGCGGGCCGCGCTGGAGTGGTCCTTGACGGATGGAGACGTGAAGGCAGGTCTACGACTGGCAGTAGGGCTTGGACAGTTTTGGTTCATGCGCGGTCATCTCTTTGGCGAAGGGCGAGAATGGTTGGAGAAAATTCTGTCTCGGCCAGAAGCGCAGGAGCAGAAGGCAGTACGCGCCAGGGCGTTCCTTTCGCTGGGGACTCTGACTTACTTGCAGGGCGATCAGGTAGCGGCACGTTCGGCCTATGAAAACAGTCTGACCGTCTACCAGGATTTGTGCGACAAGGCTGGCATCGCCGAGGCACTCTACTATCTGGCAGAGGTTGCTGCGACCCAGGGTGACGACATGGCTGCGCGCACGCTCCGTGCGGCGGCGCGCTCAGCCTCCGAAGAAAACCTGGCTGGCCTGAGTGCTAAGGGCGATCAGTGGAACGTCGCCCATACGCTCAACTTCCTCGGGGAACTGGCGCGGACCGAGGGCGACTACCTGGCGGCGCGCTCCTTGTACGAAGAGAGTCTGGCCATCGGGCGCGAGTTGGGCGATCAGCGGGGAATAGCCATTTCGCTGATCAATCTGGGGTTTGTCGCACACTATCAGGGTGACTACCGACAGGCCGCCACATTCTTTGCGGAAAGCCTGGCCCTATTCCAGAAACATGGAGGTAGACGCGGTATTGTGGACTGTATCGCTGCTCTGGCTGGCGTGGTTGGAGCAGAAGGGCGGCCCGAGCGAGCCGCGCAGCTGTTTGGGGCTGTTGAAGCGCTGCGCGAAGTCATCGGTGCTTACGTGACGTATTCTGATCAAATTGAATATGACCGCAACTTGGCCGCTGTGCGCGCTCAATTGGACGAAGCAACCTTCACACGAGCGTGGACCTTGGGACGGGCACTGACGATGGAGGAAGCCGTCGATGATGCACTGGCCGTGGCCAAGGCTTTACCAGTAGACAGGCCGTCGGCGGTGCCAACCACGTCACGACGAGCGGCGAAACAGCGCCTCACCGGACTGACGGTGCGTGAACGGGAAGTGGCCGCGCTCGTCGCGCAGGGCAGAGCCAATCGCGAGATCGCCGCAGCACTGGTGGTCGAGCCTAAAACCGTCGAGGCCCACATCACCCACATCCTCAGTAAGCTGGGCTTTGACAATCGCGTTCAAATTGCGACGTGGGCGATGAATCACGGGCTGGCCTCTTTCATAACCCCCGATGTTTGATCCTCGTTCAAAAGTATAGGGTTTACCCCGATGACGGCGGCGCGGCTTTGGACTAAAGTAAGGTCACTCGCAGCACAAACTTTAGCCCAGGGAGAAATCAACATGCCGCTCTACATGGACGTTCACCATCACGTTGAAGGACTAACCAGAGACGCTGTCGCAGGCGCGCACGCCCGCGATCTGGAAGTACAAGGCCAGCACGGCGTCGATTACAAACAATACTGGTTCGATGAAGGCACAGGCAAAGTCTTCTGTCTCGTCGAAGCGCCCACTAAGGAAGCCGCTATCGCCGTGCATCGCGAGGCGCACGGCCTGGTCGCGGATGAGATCACCGAAGTCAGGGGAGGCGCGTAGATCTGCGCCGCGACTGCACGCTATCAAGGCTTGGCCGCTGCCGGGGCCGCCAGCTACACACTCTTCCACAGTAACTCAGGGGAGGATACGATGATAAATCATTATAGCGGCAACGCGCTGCACGCAGCCCATCGGCAGGACTTGATACATGAAGCCAAAGGCGGCTGGTTGATCAAGCAGCCGTGTAAAGCGGAACCGGCGGCGGGGCATCGCCATCTGATTCAGCGTATATGGCCGATTGTGACGATCGCGATTGCGCTGGCGATTGGAGTGGTGACGCACTAGCGAGCAACGGTGCCCCCCGGCGGGGTGCTGGTGGGCAGCGGACAACCCAGAAATAGCATTGGACTGACTACTCTAATCTATCGGGAGGACGAATCATGAGTTCTACAAGCGATATCGCCGCTAAACTACAGTCACTCAAGAGCAAGGGATTGAACCTCGGAATTGCTACGGGGCCCGAGCAAGACACTGGCACGGGCGGACGCGTGCAAGCCTTTCAGGGTGGGCGGATCTACTGGACGCCGCTGTTGGGGACGCACGAAGTGCATGGCGCCATCCTTGCCAAATACCTGCAGATGGGCGGACCGGGAATCCACCCTGTGACCGGCAGGCGCGAATTCGGCCACCCGCGCGCGGATGAGAAACAGACCCCCGAAGGCTTTGCGCGCGTCAGCGAGTTCGAGTCCGGCTCCATCTACTCGGGATACGATGCCGGCGCGGTACCGTTCTATGGACCCCTGTTTAGGGACTGGTCGTCAAAATATACGGCGGCGAGCGTGTCCTTGGGATTCCCTTTGATCGAGCCCTTTACCTTGCCCGGTGACATCCATGTGGCAATCTTTAGTAACGGTTTTTCCTTTACTTTTGGGCCGCAAAACGCCATCTTTAGTGGCACGTATCGGGGACCGATGCCCGGCAATCCCGCCATCGTGACACCCGAGACGCGTGACCTCGCGGAGTTCGACATCAGCCTGCTACTCGATGTCTTTTCCGCCATCCAAAAGCAGGCGCCCAACCTG
>JAUQXD010000468.1 GCA_030834835.1 Thermoflexales bacterium
AATCAAATCGGAAATCGCTCTAAAGGAGCTAGCAACCATGTTTCCAATCGGTGATGATGATAGCGCGCGTCGAACGGTGCCGGTGGTGACCTAGGGAGTGATCGCGTTGAACGTCCTGTTCTTCTTCGTCGAACTGAGCGGCGGCGATTCGTTTATCGAGAAGTGGGCATTTGTCCCCAGCCGCTTCCTGGCCAATCCCGCCGGAGATTTTCTGACGCTCTTCACGTCCATGTTCATGCATGCCGGGTGGCTGCACCTGGGCGGCAATATGCTTTACCTGTGGATCTTCGGCGACAATGTGGAAGACCGCTTCGGGCACGTCAAGTTCATCATCTTCTACCTGCTGTGCGGGCTGGCGGCAACTTTTGCCCAGCTGGCGTTTAGCATGGACTCCAACGTGCCGAATCTGGGCGCATCGGGCGCGATTGCCGGCGTACTCGGCGCTTACATTTTGCTGTTCCCCCAGGGCAGGGTCAGAGTCTTGCAAGGCCAACGCGTAGTTCAAGTATCCGCGTTGATCGTCATTGGACTCTGGATCATTCTACAGTTGTTCAGCGGCATTGGGTCCATTTCCAATGCGGCGGACACGGGCGGCGTGGCTTACATGGCGCACATCGGCGGCTTCATCGCCGGATTTGTGCTGACCTTTGTGTTTAGAGGTAAGTCGCCGCGTCAACTGTCGACTAGTTAAATCGCTGCGTGCTGAAAGACGTTGCGGCCTTCTCCGGCCGATTACACGGATAGACCTTCTGGTTAGTCTTGTGCGAGAGCACAATCGAACCAGAAGGTCTATCTTTTTCACTCCCCGGCCTTGATGCCTGGCCCGGTCAGACGTGTAACTTCGACCGCGTTTTTCAGCCGGAAGGCTAACGCGTGATGCCAATCGACAGACCGCGTTCCGGCCGGGTGAAGGCATGACACATCGAGCAGTCGATGTTCTTATCGAACTGACTTAAACTTTCGCTGCAAGGATGTCGTCCGCGCCGACCTCAATGTCCGCCAGTTCATAGGGACTCTTGCCCTGACACGGACGCGCTCGAAGCGGCTTTTCACTATTTCAATAATTCTTCAGGACCAGCGGCAAGTAGACCCGATTGATCACTACCACCTGCCCGCTGTGTCCCAGGCCATCTGAATAGGCATACGTTCCGCGCTGCGTGAACTGCCTCCGATAGACTTGCCCCGGCGTAAGCAGGCCGCCATCAAAGCCCAGCGTATCAGTGAACGGATTACGCGCACTCAACGGCCGCAGCACGGGGTTATCCATGAAACCGACTAAGGTTGTGATCGTCGGCGACGCGCCGGGCGACGATAGCCATTCGACGCTGCTGCCGATCGGCATGGTGATCACCGGCGGATTGGGCCCATCGGGCGTGAGCGTGATGTGGGACACGCTGCGCGTGCCATCTTGTCCGACTGGTGTTAGCGGTGTGTTGACATGGACAATTTGCGTGATGACCTGCACCACCGGACTGCGCCACGCTTGATAACCATTCGCGCCGGTCGCTTGCAAGTAATAGAAGCCGGGCGGCGTGAAGAAGGCGAAGTAACCGTCGGCCCGGGTGACCTGCGGATTAATCTGATTCTCGTATAGATGCGCGGGCCACGGCAGCCAGCCGCCCCATTCCGGTACGGAGACATACGCTGTCACGGTAATGCCCGCGATCGCTTGCGTCGGTGAATACATGCCCGTGATCTGATCATAGTGACCGCCCTGCGTCTGATTGAACACAAAGCCGTCAGGATCGATCAAGACCTGACCTTGTGTGGTGTGGCCTGGCGGAGGCGTGCCGCCACCCTGGCATTGCGACTCGACGATGATGGTATGCGCGCTGCCAATCGTAAACGTCCACCAGCGTCCGTCGTGCGCACTGGGCGTGGTGTATACGACGCCATCCGCCGTGACTTTGAAGGGGTTGCTCTCGTTGTGCTCGCAGCACGAGAACAGGTGCAGCTGCGTGTTCCAGAAGCCGTAAACGCCGGGAATCACAAAATCATTGGCGGCGTAGCGCCCCAGATCGTTGCGAAAATAGAAGATGTGATGGAAGCCGTTCACATCGCCTTCCCAGTACGAACGCTGTGGACACCAGTCAGCCTCCGGGTATTGCAGGTGCACGCTTCGAGATGGGATGCTGCACGTTTGCCCGTCCGGCGTGCAGGCGACGGTATACACGGTGACTGGCTGAGAAGGCGTCAGGACCGATGTCCACGTCAGCGCAAACTCGCCCGTGGCCGAGGCAATGACCTGGCCTTTGTCGCTGCCGTTTTCGTAGAGATGAATCATCATCCCGGCCCCGGTCAGCCCGATGGCGCTGAGCTGATTACCGGCGTCCAGACACATTTCCCCGTCCAGCGGCGTGATCAGCAGGGGCGGAAAGACCGGTCGCGGCGGAACCTGGGTAGTGGCCGACAACGGAATCGTATGTGTCTGTCCGTTTGATAACGAGTAGATCATTTGGCCGCTGTTGGAGATGATCTGCCCGGCGGCCACCGCGCCCGATTGGCCCGTTACGCCCACCCAACCCCAATCGCCAGGTGCGAGCGGGGCCTGAGATGTCCAGGTGAGCGTACTGCCGTTGCGAACGTAGGTTAGATCGGTCGGGTTGGAAACCGAAGTCAGGTTCAGATCGGCCGGGAAATTGTCCAGAATAGAATAGGTCGTCGCCTGCGGCGCTGTACTCGCGGCGTTGTAGGCGAAGGGGATCAGATAGTTCTGCTCAAACCGCGTAGAAGGCGGAACGTTGTTGCCCGTGTAATACACTTTCCAATGCGCCGCATCCGCCAGCATGGAAGCCTGCATCCCGTTAAGCGCCAGCGTGTAAGGGCTTTCGTCCGCGCCCAGATCGGGGGCTGTGCCCAATGGGCGCGGCGCAGCATCGATGTCGTCGTACACTCCGGCCTCTACCCCGGCGTCGATCGCCGCCGAAGCATTGGTGAGATGATAGCCATCGGCGGCGAAGGCGGGCGTCGCCGTTACGGCGGCTGTGTCTTGAATTGCACCCCACACCGCAAGCGTCGGCGTGATCACATTGAAGCGCAGCACATGATCGAGCAGCACCGTGCCGCTGTTCTTCTTGAGTCCGATCGCGCCACTGTAGAAGATGGTGTTGGTATAAGCGACCTTGCCCATCATGTGGTAGATCATCGCGCCGTCGCCGCCCGTGTTATTCGCCAGGGTCAAGTGCTCGAAGGGCACCGGCGAGTTGCGGTAACGATAGAAATAGAGGGCGCTCCCGGTATTCGTGGCCGTGTTGTCCAGGAAGACCAGGTTGCGATACGCGATGTTCAAGTTCTCGCTATACTGCGGCTTGGTGTACAGGCCGCCGCCTTCGGCAGCCGAGTTGCCGCGGAACAGATTGCCGTCGTACAGGGCGCTGGCGTTATCCTGGCAGCTGTAACTGGTCCCGCCCGGACAGTATTCAGACTGATAGACGCCGCCGCCGTTGCCGTTGGCGTGATTGTCGATGAAGCGATTGAACAGCACATCCACCGCGCCGATGAGATACGCGCCGCCGCCCGCGTCGGTGGTGGTGTTGGCCTGAAACAGATTGTCGCGCACGATTACGGTAGTGGGCAGGCCGGTATCGGATTTGGCATGGAGATACAGGCCGCCGCCGTTCGCGGCGTGATTGCCAATGAAGTTGTTGTCTTCCACCAGCAGGCTAACGACGGAACCTCCGGCAACCAGTCCGCCCTTCGTATTGTTTTGCAACAGGTTATGGGTGACGGTCAGGTTGGTGAGGCCGGTCGTCCACGTGCCGAGATACAGCCCTCTGCCCAGGTTGCCGGTGAAAACATTGCCGCTGACCAGCACGCCGCTGGTATAGAGCGCCGCACCGCCGTTGGTGTTGCCCTCAAACGTGGACTCCAGCAGGCGCAGTGAGCCGTCCCGCGTCCACAATCCGCCGCCGCCGCCGTTAGTGTCGGTGGCGGCGTTGTGGCGGAAGGTCACGCCTTGAAGCAGTGCTGCGCAGTTTTCCAGCAAGATACCGCCGCCCGTCCCAATATCCCACAACGCGCCGCCAAAGGCGGCCGTGTTGCTTAAGAATTGGGAGTCGTGAATCTCCACCGCCGCCCCGATAGCGTACAGGCCGCCGCCCATATGCGAATTGTCGCCACCGGCGATCGGCTGATTTTCCTGCACGACGCTGTCCTGCATGGTCAGTGATCCGCTGGACAGGTACAGGCCGACGCCATAATCGCCGGAGAGGTTGGGTGATAAGCGGTTGTTCCCGATGACACTGCTTAACACCCGCAGGTGGGCATTCAGGGCATAGACGCCGCCGCCTGCTGAAGAATGGAAGCCGCTGATCAGCCGCAGCCCATCGAGCGTGAGGCTGATCGATCCGCTGGCATAGATCACCCGGCCCGCGCCGTGCGCGTCCAGCGTCGTCGTATAGAGCGCCGGATTCCACACGGAAAAATCGGCGTTGTAGCCGCCGCGCAACGTCAGGCTTTTGGTGATATAGGCGATCTGAGCCAGGCTGTTGATCGTCGTGACGTCCGAATAGAGGCCGGTGGCAATCTCGATCACGTCGCCATCGTTGGCGGCGTCCACAGCCGCTTGCACGTTGGTGTAGACGCAGCCGCTGGCGCAGACGCGCAACTCGGCTTGCGGTTTAGCGATCGCACTGGGCGCGAGAGCCAGGGGCGCACAGAACGCGAAGATCGCGGCCAACGCGGCGCAGATTGTCAAACTCAACGAGAAGGATCGAAGCAACATGTTGATCTCCTTATCAAGGTCATTCCTCTTCGAGGCGGGTGAGGTCTTCGGTGCAAACGGTTTGATCGGCTGCCCCGCGGGTGATTTGTCGATGGAGCAGGTCAAGCAGCGCCCGCTCATCGGCGAAGGCATAGTCTTGCGTGTCGGCGACAACGTGGAGCGTGCCCCGCAGGACACCGGGGCAATCAGGATCGATCAGCAAACGCAGGAGGAAACTTCGCGTCAAGCGCATGGCAGCACCACCGGCGGGCGATGCTCCATTCATAGCACAGTGGACTTACAAATGACTGACAGGCGCGGGAGAATCAGGCGGCGACGATGGCGGCGAATAGCTCGCGCAGTTCCGGCAGCGGGGTCAGACCGAATTCGGTCTGGAGGGTGTGAGCCAGAGCCTGATACAGCCGAATCGCGCCGGGGCGATCATTCAGGGCGAGGCTGGCCCGCATGGCGATGAGCACAACCGGTTCGTGCCACGGCTCGATCGACAGGGCCTGGCGACAGAGATCGAGCGCGGCGGCCGGCCAATCGTTACTTAATTCCTGCTGCGCCCGAATGGTCAGAATCCGCAGGTGCAGCTGAGCCAATCGTTCGCGCGGCGCGGCCGCCCATTCGGCGTACACATCATCGGGCAGCAGATCGCCGCCATAGATCGACAGCGCCGCCGCCCACTGCTCGTGACACACGTGCTGCTCGAACACTTCGAAGTCGATGGTCGAATCGAGCGGCAGGTGCAAGGCTACTCGACCTTCTTCGACTTCGAGATAGCGCGACGGAAATTTATCGGGCAGATCGGGTTCCAGAATCCGGCGCAGTATCGAGGTGGCGTGATGCAACAACGGCTGAGTTTGCGCCGGAGATTTGTCGGGCCACAACGCTTCGATGATGCGTTCGCGCGGCAGGACGTGGTCGGGTGCGATCAACAGCAGGCGGAACAATTCGCCCGCGCGACGCTGGCCCCACACCCGCCGATCGATCAAGCGGCGGCGCTGCCAGACTTCAAAACGGCCCAGTGTGACAATGTGCAGCGGCGGCGGCGGCACACGGCTCAAGTGCTTCAGCAGGGTGGTCGAAACACTCACCACTTCCGGTGAATCGTCGTTCAGATAATGCGCCAACA
>JAUQXD010000469.1 GCA_030834835.1 Thermoflexales bacterium
GTCTCTTTAGCCCACGCCTCCACCGTGCCCAGATCGACGTTCCACGTGGCGCACAAGTCCTTGAAGTTGACGTAGCGCGTGCGCACGTCGGTCCGGTCGCGCAGATCGTCCGGCTCGTCTTCCAGCATCAGGAACTCGGCAAAGCGCGTCAACTGCCGCAACTGCGACGGACTCATCCGCTGCACAATGCCCATCAGTTTGTCGGTGTCTTCCATGGTTTGGCCTCGTGCTGCGATTATATGGGGCGATGGGTAATTGGTCAACTGGCGATTGGTAAATTGGTAAATCGGTGATCGGTAGACTGGTAAATTGGTAAGTTAGTAAATTGGTCAAGGGGTAGATTGGTGCTGCCCGGCATACGCCCGTCTTTGATCATTGACCATTGATCATTGTTAATTGTTCATTGCTCATTGTAAATTGCCTGGGTATAATCAAAACATGTCATCACTGAACCGACGTAACTTCATCAAATTAGCCGGAGCGGCCGCCGGCAGTGCACTGTTGTCGCCTACGCTGGACGCGGCGCGGTCCGCGTTGGCAAAGCCCTACGTGCCGCCAGAGGAAGTGCCGCCGAAGCCGCCCTTTGTGGACTACAAGCCGGCGCGCGTGCTCACGTCCGCCGTGACCGTGTACGAGAGCCTCGATCCCAAAACGCGTAAGGCCGTGCAGACCGTGCGCCGCGATCAGACGATCGATGTGGCAGGCGAATTCATGGGGCCTGGGCCGGAACGCAATCAGACGTGGTATGGCACGCGCAAAGGCTATGTGTACTCGGCGTGGATGCAGCGCATGGAGCGCTATCGCACGCCGAAGATCTACACCGACGTGGGTGACTGGGGCATCTGGATCGAGACGATCGTCGCCGTCGCGCCCGCCTATGCCGAACCCAGCGAGCAATCGGGGCTGCGGTACAGGTACAACTACGGCACGATCTTCCACGTCACCGAAGCCGTGACCGATGCCAGCGGGCGTGTGTGGTACAACACCTTTGACGAGTACGCCAGCAAAGCAGACAACATCGCGCCGACCAATCACTGGACGCCCGCTATCTTCTTCCGCCCGTTCGAGCGCGATGAGTTCAAGCCGATCAATCCGCGCGCCCGCGACAAGCGTATCGTCGTCGATCTGGGCGCGCAGGCCTTGACGTGCTATGAAGGCGACAAAGTTGTGCTAACGAGCCGCGTCGCAACGGGCGCAGCGTTCAAGGTGGGCGAAGAGACCATCGATTACAGCACGCCGCGCGGCGACTTCAGCGCCATCCTGAAGATGCCCACCCGCCACATGCGCGCCCCGGAGAACGAACGCGACACCAGTGCGTGGTTCGATCTGCCCGGCGTGCCGTGGAGCACCTTCTTCACTTACGAAGGCATCGCCATTCATGGCACCTACTGGCACAACGATTATGGCCTGCCGCGCAGTCACGGCTGTGTCAACGTGCCCATCGAAGTGGCGAAATACATCTACTTCTGGACCGAACCCGAAACGCCTTATGAAGACGACTTCGTGCAGGGCGATATCCCGGAAGTAACAGCGACTCAGATTGCGGTGGTATAGTAAGCGGTGATTGGTAAGTTGAAAAGGTTCCACCAGAAGTTGATGCGAAAACGCCCCGGCTAATCTAGCGGGGCGTTTGTGTTGAGAGGAAATCATCGCGGCTGTGCGCCG